>DIVV01000180.1 GCA_002423385.1 bacterium UBP16_UBA6123 | reverse complement strand
CATTCTTATTACGATGAAAGAAGGGCAGAAATTCACGCCCCGAAAAAAACTTGAATTAAGCGGCGGCCTCGCCACTCACTCGATGGATTTCGACAAACTTCTCGCGGCCGGCGGAACGATTAATTTCAGGCCGCCGCAGACCAATTCGTCCAACACCCCTTATTTTTACTACGCATCGATACAGCCCGACGTCCGCAACTGGAAGGTGATACTCAACAATGAACAGAAATAAGACCCGCGGCTTCACGTTGATAGAGATTCTTGCGACGATAGCTATTCTTGGTATAATAGCCATCAATCTTCTGTATTCACTGAGCGAACAGAACAGGGGCACCATCGATATCGTAAATAAGGTTATTTCGTCTAACTACGCTAAAGATGTCATTGACTATCTGAAGGCTATTGAATATTCCGATGTCGATTCGAGTTTTAATTGCGTGGAAATAGGCGGAAAAACCTCGAACCCGAAATTCAAGGACCTTCCGCCTCTGGTCGATCCGTTCGAAAGGAGCGTCGAAATTATCGAATTTAAAGATAAGCCGCTTGCGGCCGGATCGAAACAGAAGATAAATTACAAGATAATAAAAGTCGGCGTGAAGTTCGACAAAAAATTAAATTCACGGGTAACGCTCATAGGTACGCTGATGGTGGACAAATTTAGCGAGTGATGGCGGTAAAAAATGATTTTATTTAATGGTGTAAGGCATAAAAATAACGAAGCTTTTACTTTAACCGAGATAATGGTCGTAATTTTTTTATCGCTGCTTTTGATAGTGGCGTTATACGATCTTTTCATGTACAGTTTTAAAGGCGTTCGGGCGGGAAAGAACAAACTTGGAAATCTCCAGGATGCGGCCATAACGATGGAACATATAAAGGTCGACATAAAGGGCGCGTATCTGAAAAAATCCAATATTAAAGGCCAGGAGATTGACGGCGAATCGCTTATCAAGACCGGCGACGGCGTGCTCGAGTTCGCCAGCCTTGTATATGATCAGAACGGCGATGAAAGGCTCGTTAAAACAGTTTATAATTTCGATAAATCCACCGGGACGCTCATCAAAACTGAAGAAGGCGGTCCTACAAGGACTTTCGCTGCGGGTAAAATAAAAAATTTCGTCACTCGTCTCGTTAAAATAGGCAATATATCATATGTAGATACGACACTGAAGGTCGAGGCTGAAAATAAACAGAAGGTCGAACTCAGGAGTGCGATATTTCCCAAAGACGTTCAGGCAGTTAATAAACATTGGATACCAAACCCGTTTTAATAATAAGTTAATGAAAATGAACCAATTAAAATAATGGAGGTAGATTATGTCATTAAAATCAATTATTTGCCTGCTCATGGTTTCAGTTTTTCTTGCGGCATCATTTTCGTGTGCATTTGCCGGTGACGCCAGATGTACCATCGTTAAAGTGACCGCCAATGGTCAGCGGCTTTCGGATGTCGTCTCGTGCGACGCGTACGAACTGTTCGTAATTCAGTTGTTCAATAATATTCAAAGTCCCTATGATCTCAAAAATGGCATGAAAATTCTGATACCCGAAAAAGAGTTTATGTCAAAAGTAAAAAATCTTTCCATGGCCGATCTCAAAAAGGAAATCAGCGAATATATGCTGCGCGTGCCTGAAACAGTGGCTAAAGAGGTCAATGAATCTATCCATGGCATCGCGGCGCCTGTTCACGTGGAAGATAAGGTGGAAAAAGCCGATAAGACCGTGAATGGCAAAGGCATGAATCAGTTGATAGAGCGGGAACCGCAGGAGTTTAAAAAAACTTTTTTTCCTACGCGTCCGACGCAATAAATTTTTCAACGACGAAAAATTTAAGTTAAGTATTAATTTACTATAAAGTTAAATATTTATAAACATCATTAAAAGATAAGGAGTAATTTTATGAAAAAATTGAAATCACCCAACAGGATGTTATTTCGTACACTATTAATTATCGCGGTA
This sequence comes from bacterium UBP16_UBA6123, assembly GCA_002423385.1. Lineage (GTDB taxonomy): Bacteria > Muiribacteriota > UBA9980 > UBA9980 > UBA9980 > UBA9980. The sequence continues at coordinate 2,569 of DIVV01000180.1, read as the reverse complement.
ATTTTTTCGATGTTTGCGGCTTTTATGCCTGCATCTGCGGAAGTCGATTCGTCTTCGGTCACGGACCCGTTCGGAGGTCTCGTCAACAACACTCCCAAAACTATAACAAATACGTTGAGTAACGAAGGTTTTGATTTTTCAACCATTATTAAAAGCCTCTCTGGAATTGGAGAAGGACTCGGAAGTTTCGCCAACGGGTTGTTTTCAAAATTCGATCAGGTTTTTTCAGGCTTTTCTAATATTTTCGGTAATTTTTTCTCTTCATTATTTTCAAGCGCCAATAAAATTTTCGGCTCACTGACTTCATTCGAAGATTTATCCTCTTCTGCTTCCTCTTCTTCCGCATCATCATCATCATCGTCGGCTTCTTCGGCTTCATCTTCCGGCGATTCAAGTTCTTCCGCAACGATGTCTTCGGGCGGCGGTTCGGCCAGCGCTCAAAAAGTTGTGCAGTGCGCTGAAAAATATATAAATTCAACGAAATTCCGCGGCGCCGAGGTTGGTTTCGGAAACAAGGCGTGTGCGCAGTTCGTTTCGACGGCGCTCAAAGACGCGGGAGTTCTCAGTAATACTATTCTAGGCGTTCCGGCTCTTGTGACGGCTCTTAAAAGCAAAGGCTATACGCAGGTAACGGCCCCCCCTTTCAAGGGCGGCGACGTGGTCACCTGGCGTACCTACGATAGAAACGGCGACGGAAAAAAAGACGACGACACTCATGTCGGGATCATGTGCTTTGACGGTAAAGCTATCGCTAACTCGTCATCCGCCAAGATGCCGAAAAAAAATGATGTTTACTATGCCCCGATATGCAAAGTTCTCAGAAAATCGTAAACATTTTAAAATCGTCTGAACGCACGGCATTAATCAAAATAAGAAAGGAAGATTCATATAAAATGATCAATTTTTCGAACTTAGGCAAACTGTTCCCTGTCATAATAGCAATATTGATCTCAGGCGCTTTTCAGACCGTTTGGGCATTTGAAACAAAATCTTTTTCATTGGGGTTCGGCCCCGAAGAAGACAAGTTGATGTATTATAATTCAAAAGTAGTCAAAGAATTCGAGGAGATTCATCCATTAGGGCCTTCCTCGTTTTGCATCGTCAAAGGTAAAATGGTTTCGATCGTTGATACTTTTAATAACAAATTGAAGCAGTTTGATGAAAATGGCAATCTTATCAACAGTATTGATATGATCGAAACGGTAAAGGCTGAATTATCTACGGCTGAAATAGGCCTCGCCTGCATTGCGAGTCGAAATAATGAAAAAGGCGAAGCTGAATTCGCGGTTTCCGACAGCCGCAACGGCAAAGTATATATTATATCTTCCGGGCGTCTTGTTAAAACTATAATAAGCCCTGATGAAGGCCGTTTTGGCCAGGTTGAAGAAGTGAGCTACGATACGGACGGCGCGCTTGCGGTATGCGATTGGGCGGTAAATAAAATATATATATTCGATAAAAATGGAAAAGCCCTCCGCGAACTTCCTTCTCAGCTCAACGGTATGTATTTTGATTCCGGGATTTTATATTACATTGAAAAAAGCGTGGATGGAAAGATGTCGTTCATGAAATTTAATGTCGCATCGAATAAATCCGAAACTCTTTTCGTGCTCGACCGGCCGACTTTCAGGATAGCAAAACTTCTGGCGGTTAAGGCGAAAGGCAATTTTATAGTGGCTTTTTTTGACGATTCCATTCAGGAAAAGCTCGTTAAAAAAGATGCGGAAAAAGCGCCTATGGGATATTTCACGGCATCCATGGTATCGGCGGACGGAAAAATAATGGCGTCAGAGAACGTGCCGGTAACCACCGCCAGCGGCTCGCAATTTTTCTTCGACAGGACCAAAGATACGCTTTACTATCAGCATTATAATGCGGAACTGGCCCCTGCCGGCTCTTATACTCTTAAAAAAGTAAATTTCGACAAATAAAATCCGGTTATTTTAAAATCAATTAAAAAGCGCCTGCGATATTTTCGCGGCGCTTTTTTTATATGGCTAAAAGAAAAGACTAATGGAGTGATAAAATATTATTTAAACATGCGGTTAAAATGATAAAAATTATTGAAAAATCACAGATGTATGCTGCAATGGCAGGACTTTTTGTGTATGTCGTATAATGAATACGTGCGAATATGCCTGTAAACAAAAACACGGCAAATATAAGACTGAGACAAAACGTAAAATTGTTATACAAAATATTGTGTGTTCCGGCAATAAGATGAATGCCAAATATATACAAAAATATTAATATAGTCATTACCATGGAATAATTAATAACAAAAGATCCCGATAATTTTGATTTTTCCAAATGCCCGGTTTTATCGTTGTCATAATTTAAAAATCTTTCATAAATTTTTATAATAAACGAAGCTAAAAATCCAAATATTATGAATGAAAGACTTATTAAACCCATTCCTATTTCATTTCGTGAATAAAATACAAAAGCTAAAAACATGCTTGTCAGCAGGAAAATTAGAGACATCGAGTTCGAATAAGATGTCGGCTGGTTATTGATTGCGTCTTCTTCCGAAGATTGATTTTCAACCTAAAATCCCACCAAATTATAA
>DIVV01000022.1 GCA_002423385.1 bacterium UBP16_UBA6123 | reverse complement strand
ACCTTTTCTCCCTCCCTTAAAAAAAAAAGAACGGCTGGTACGATCTATTAGCCATACCTGCCGTTCAATTATGAGTTATTTATTTAAATTATGTACTTATACTTTATTATTTGGATTTACCGGCTTCTGTTTTTGAAGCTTCTGCCGAAGCCGCCTGGTTTTTCGACATAAATTCTTCATAAGCGTTGAAAGCCTGTTTGTATTCCTGTAATGCCTGCTGGCCTTCAGCCGTTTCGCCTTTGCCTTCTGACAATAACTGTGCATATCTCTGATAAGCCGATACCATTCTGTCTTTCAAAGATTTAGCGTCATTGCTTCCGCCCGGCTGAATCGTGTTTTTATCGGGTATGAAGCCGCTGCTGGTACCGTCTTTATCTATAAACGGATTTCCGCCCGGCGACGACTGACTTCCAGCGGGGCCTATATTAACGCTTAAACCGCCAGGGCCTACGCCGTATCTGATATTTTTAACTTCATTGCCTTTTTTGCCGCGGATTAATTCTACGACCTTGCCGCCTATGAAGTTACCTATCATACCGCCTATCATCGAACCGATACCGGGAAGCAGGAGAGAACCTAAAGTAGCGCCTATGGTCGAACCTATAGCGCGTCCTGCAAGGTCGGCTTTATCGATAGCAGCCCATGCTTTCTTAAATGAAGGTTTCTGGCCGGCCGCTAAATCGTTACCCATGCTTCCGCCTATAGCGCCGCCCGCCATCGAGAATATTGCAGGCATGAATGCGCCCAGTACAGGACCAACGACAGGGATCGTCGAAGCGAAAGTTCCAACAACCGCGCCGGCTGCCGAACCTAAACCGGAACCCACGAAAGAGCCCACGAATTCGCCTGAGGCAAGATAACCAACGGCTTTGCCTATATCTAATTTTTCGCCGTTTTTAGCCTGTTCGAACAATTTGAAACCTACGGTGAGACCTGCTGAAATGCCTATGCTTTTTACGGAGAATGACTGTTTTAAAGCTTCTTTACCAGCCTGACCGGCTGCTATTGAAGTTTCTTTTCCCCATTTATAACCTTTTTCCCATGCGTTTTTCTTAGCGTCAGGAACTGGAGCGCCGTCCGCGTCGCCGCTGGCGCTTACTGAACCGCCGGTTACGCCGTCAGGATCTGAAGCTGCTGCGGTACCGTCTGCATCAGTTGCCGCGGGCGTACCATCTGCGTCGGTTGAAGCGGCAGGAGTTCCATCTGCATCGGTTGTTGAGGCAGGAGTGCCGTCCGCATCGGTTGAAGCCGCGGGAGCGCCGCCGTCAACATCGCCTGCTGAAGCCGTGCTGCCTGAATCGGTACTGGCTGCGGGAGCGCCATCTACGTCACCAGTCGTGGAAGTCGAGCCACCAGTTGAAGGAGTGCCGTCAACATCGCCGGTTGTCGCTGCGGAGCCGCCGGCTGCAGGTGCGCCGTCGATATCGCCAGTCGTGGCAGTTGAGCCGCCGGTCGTAGGAGCGCCGTCTAAATCACCGGTTGTCGCTGCGGAGCCGCCGGTTGAAGGAACGCCGTCAATGTCGCCAGTTGTCGCCGTTGAGCCGCCAGTCGAAGGAGTTGCGGGAATATCGACATCGCCAACGCCTGAAGTCGATGAAGGAGTGGAGGGCGTTGCCGCGCCGGTATCGACCGAACCGCCACTAACTGGAGTTGAAGGAGTGGCTGGTATATCAACATCGCCCACGCCGGCAGTGGATGACGGTGTGGAAGGTGTTGTAGATACGGGTGTAGATGGTGTTGTTGCCGCGCCGGCATCGACCGAACCGCCGCTAACTGGAGCTGAAGGCGATGCGGGAGTTGAAGGAGTCGAATTAACCGGTGCGCCCGTATTTACGCCGGGAACATTAACGCCGGCCTGAGCGCCTTCGGTGCCGTTATTTATGATGTAGGTATTTTTATTGATTATTACGGTTTTATTACCGGAATTTACGTTGTTGGTAGTATTCGTATTTGTTGTGGTATTAGCCGAATCGCTGATTCTGGTGGAAGTGTTAGCCGAACGGGACACGTTTGTAGCCGTGGAGCTGTCCGCAAAATTACCAGAATCGGCTATTCTTGTGGTATTAGTAGTGGAAGTCGAAGTCGAAAGATTTCTTGAATCGGTAAATTTAGCGTTAGTAGTCGAAGTAGCTACATTGCCGGAATCGCTGATTCTAGTAGTCGTAGCGGTAATGTTACCGGAATCGGCTACTTTTGTTGAAGCCGTGGTAGTATTGGTAGTTGTTGTAAGAGCGTTATTGCTGTTAGCCGTCGAAGTGGTAGTGCTGGTAACTTTTGGCGCATTAACGGTAGTAGTTTTAGCTGTAGTCGCCGAAGAAGAAGTAGTGGAAGTAGTAGTCGGAGCGACGGTAGCCGTGCCGGTACCCGCAGTTGCGTTGCCTACCGTATTAGTAGCCGGAATCGGGGAGTTGTCGGCATATTTCCAGGTTTTGAACAAGCCGTTTGAATCGCGAACTACAACGCGCGCGCGGCCGTCTGACCATGTTTCGGTAACCGCTTTTCCCCAGGTCACAAAATGGCCTTTGGTATCACGGACAACCCAGTATTGCTTTCCGTCCGCCCATGTTTCATAAGAGCCGGAACCGGAAGTAGTAACCTGACCTTTAGGCGAGCTGACGAGCCAGTCCGTAGAAGACGAGCTCGAAGAGCTGGAAGCCTGAGCGGGCGTTACCATGGGCGCAAAAATACCCATGACGAAAGTCGCTATAAGGTACACTATAAATATTTTTTTAAGCATCATTCGTTTCATAAAAATCACCTTTCCTTAATAAACTTGAGTAACCGTCAAATTACCTTACCCGAATAAAGATAATTAAATTTGCGCTATCACCTCCGCATTTAATAAATACAAATTAGAAAAAAATAGTATAAAACAGTGTTAAACAATAGTGTCGCTATATATTCAAAAAAATATTCCTATTCTTATGATTGTCAAAACAATTATATTAAAAATAATAACTCTTGTCAAGAAATCGGCTTTTATTTTTTAATTAATAATTTTTATAAAAGACTCGAGCCTTATTTTATCGCGTTCACTAAGTTTTTCACCGCCGGCGTATTCTAAGGATAAATATCTTTCAGTTATATTCTTATAAAAAAAATGATCTTCAATTTCGTAATGAGAAAATTTAGGAAAAGTATGTATAAAACCAATTTTAAATTTTGGATTGGCTTTTCTTAAAAATCCGGTTATTTTTAACATATTATCCAATCTGCTTGTAACGTTAAGGACCAGCTCGGGAGTAAAAGACGACGCATCTGCCGATTTTATTAAAATATCGGGATATTCGAAATACGCTATTTTCAGATTCCAGGACCCCAGATAATCGAATAAATCTCTAAATAGAGGCGGAGCTGAACCTATTATAAAAAGATACTTCATATCTGGATTTAATTCTTCAACTGTTTTGAATTTATCCATACCGGAATTTTTTTTATAATTAGAAACCATAAAATCGTATCCGCTTATCGAATCTACGTTATTAACAAGATTTTCTATAGAGTTGAGCCGATTCAACGGGTCGAAAAAGGTTAACGGGGATTGCGGGTTTAATAAATTTAACCGGTTTAACCGATTCGGCGAATCAAACGAGTTTAAAGACTCGTTAATAGTTTTTGACTTTGACTTTGATTCTAATCCTGATTCTAATCTTGATTCTGATCCTGATTCTGGTTTTAGTTTTAGTTTTGGTTTTGAACCTTGCGGTCTTCTATACTCATAATCAATACATTTTATGTTCTCGGATAGAAAGTCTTTAGCGCTGATAAAATTTTCAAGGCACGCTATAATATCACGCGAAGCGAATCGTGATGAATAATAAAAATCGTATTTTTGCTCGTTAGCGCTTCCGGCGCCGCCTTTAACGCATGAAGATAAAAAACCGGCCAGTATTTTTACCATCGGATTAATATTAGCGCATTGTAAAAACTGTTCACCTGCATTTTCCAGTTCATAATAACTATTGTTTTCTATAAGATAATCAAATAAATCACGAAATAAAAAATCAGTCCCGCTTAAATTTGATATTTGAAAAGCCGGAACAAAAGAAATTATTAACTTTTTTATCTTTTTTGCTTGCATAAACTCTAAAATATGGTACAATTAAATTAGATAAGGGAGGAACGCCTATGAGTGATAATAAAAAGATCCAGTTACTTGTAGTCGATGATGATGAAGATATCGTGCTTATGATGGGCGATTTTCTCGATGCGACAGAAAATTCTCATCAGTTTTCCGTGATCACTTCAAAAAGCTTCGAAGAATCGCTTTCCATTATTAACAATCAAAAACCGGACGTGCTTATCACCGATATCACTCTTCCAGGCGGCAGCGGCATCTTATTAGCCGATTCTCTGCGCAGTATCAATCCGGACGCATTCATAGTAATTATGAGCGGCTGGAGCAAACCTTCCGATAACAACGACGAATTAGTCAATAAAATCGATGCTTATTTAAAAAAACCGTTCGAATTCGATAAATTCGACGAATTAATAACGCGCATCGCGGCTTCGTTCAATCGAGTTACTTCCATGTCTAAGTAATTTTAACACTATTATACTAACAAAGCAACTAAAAATTATTTATTTGTCAGTTACCCGTCATGTTAATCGGTTACTTCTTAACTATCATAAACGACTAAACTGTATAAACTACACAAACTATATAAACCATTAAAAGCACAAAAATAAAACTCGGAATCGGCAATCACGCCCGGTTCCGAATTTTATTTTTAAATCTTAGCAAACGACATAATTAAATTTGCCAACCGGAAATAATTAATTTCGTTTACCGTACTTTATTAAAATTTTCTGTATAAATTTTCAACAGCTTTAGTGAGTGAATAGTTCATTACTGAACCAGTACCCTGAAACATTCCGAAAGTTTGATTTTTTCTATGTTCACTGATAACATTATCATAAATAATAGCGCATTCAGAGGCTTTAAACACTTTCGTAGAAAGTTCGACATCGCCATAGTTATGAACGCCCGAAACTATTCCGCCGAGTAAAAGGCCGGCAAGCCTTACTTTTTTATAACGGCTGTAGCGTTTTATTTCACCACAAACGATCATGTCGGCTTCGAGGCATTGCGCGATGCGCGCCAGTTCATATTCTGAAAGGCCTTCAGGATTAGATATTAACTTAGTAACGCGCGATACATCTATTACCGAATAACCTTTATTTTTAAATTCATCCGCCACGGCGTTGTAAACCCTGCTTGACGCTTCGTCGCGGCCTGATTTATTGGTAAAAGGCAGGACGGCAACGCGGCCGCGGCCGTAAGTAAGGCGGCCCGGACGGACGCTTATCGTGTTAGCCGAACGGCTGCGGTAGCTTTTAAGCATTCGATCGTATCTTTCAATCGTAAGCGGTTGAGCGCATGTTGAACACGAACAGTCGGGAAGGCATTTTACGACGGTAGTCAGCGGTCTCGAAATAACCGCGCGTCTTGATTTAAGCGCTTCTTTAACCAGTTTGCGCGCTTCGCCGCGAGAAATAGCCCGGCCGTGCATTAAACAATATGAAGCCACATAACCTTCGAGCGACATATAATTCGCTTCAGCGGTAAAAGGCTTAATTCCGGTTAAATCAGGTATTATAATGCTGTCTGAGGAAAACGAAGGCAAAACTAAAAACAGCACGGTTCCGATAGCGAGGCTAAAAACGAGAACTGACAAACCGGCGGCGCGTTCGCTATATTTGCGGCGAAGTATATGCTTATGAATATTATCGATTACAAGGGTTCCAGTTTCATCGCCGCGGCCAAAATAATCAATAGCTAAAATAAAAAGCGCCTGAACTATAATAAGCGATATGAAAATATCGGAGCCGGAAAATAAAGACAGCACCGATAAAATTAAAGTACACTTAAGGGTCAATGAAAGTAATTTTAACATACAACCACCTCTTCAAATTATTTAATTGGATAAAATTAAACCGGTTTGAATAATCTTCAAAAATAATTCTACTTTTGAAAATAAAAAACCGTCCCGTAAACCGGGCCGGTATCATCATGATAAAAATATTCTTCCTTGATAAGACAAATGTGCGAGTCAGAATGCCATTCGAAATACTATTCGAATCGTCATATGAAAATATAACCACATTCCTGAATTAAGTTTAGCATCAGTTAGTATAATTTGTCAAGAGATATGTTTTATTTTATTTTTTAGATTATTAATTGTTAATGAAATCAGATAAAAACCGATAAATGAAATAATAATAGAGTGTATTAGCGATTATTTGAATTTATAAAAAGAGGGTTAAAATATGAAAAGACAAAGTTTAATGTTGAATTTAGCAAAAATTTCAATTATTTTAACGATGGCGCTGACTTTTATTTCAGGCTTCGCGGCCGAAGGCGAGTGCAGGTCGGCCGGCGGCGGCGTGGCGCTTGAAGGGATAATTACCTGCAGTGAATCGGCGGAAGCCGTAAGCGGCGCGGCAGTTACGGTAAGCGGCAGAGCGACTAAAAGCGATGAAAACGGCCGCTATATTATTTCCGGCTTGATTCCCGGCAAGGTAATAATCGAAATTAAAAAACAGGGGTTTGAAAATTACAGCGAATCAATTAAAATAACTAAAGGGACCAATTCCTTTAATATAAAATTAAAGGCCGGAGCGGAAGGCGGACGCGCGGGCATGATATCTGAAGATAAAAGCGGGCCCATATCACAGGGCAGTTATGAAGAGCTTGTCCGTAAAAGCCAGCAGCGCCGGCAAAACTACCGCAACGGTTCGGTTACGCAAAAAGTCGCGGCCGCCCAGGTCAAAGGCAGTAACTACATAACCGGCAAAGTAATCGATATGGCAAGCGGCGTTCCTATTTCACGCGCTAAAATCAATGTTGACGGCGAAATTTATTTCTCCGACGCCGCGGGCGAATTTATATCCCGCCCGATAGCGCGCGCGCAGGCTATGATCAGAGCCGAATCGCCCGCATATAACGCTTATGAAACTAATATTAAAATAACCGGCGGTAAGAATAAACTTAAAATATTATTAATGCCGCTGCCTGAAAACTCGGCAGCATATACCGGATTCGACAAAAGCAAATTAACCGAATACTCGAAATTCAGCCAGCGCTACGCCAGCATTTCAGGCCATGTCCGCGACGCTAAGACCAAAAGCCCGGTAAGCAACGCCACCGTTATTATAGCCACTAAAAGCGCCCAGACCAACTCGCAGGGTTTTTATACGGTTGACGGCCTTGCCATGGGCCACGCCGATATTACTATAATAGCCGGGACTTACGGCGTTTATAAGGGCAGCATCAATTTGACTAAAGTATCGAATTTAAACGACGTATCGCTAAGTGCCGAAGAAAAATTCGGCGCAATAACCGGAACGGTCATCGAAAAAGAAACAGGCCGGCCCATTCACGGCGCAAAAATTCAAATAGGAAATAAAATAGTCGTAAGCGACCAGTATGGAACCTTTAATATCAAAGACATCGCTTATGATTATTATAACCTGATCGTCGAACAAAAAGGCTATCAGCGCATAGAAAAAGCATTATCGATCAATCAGGACACGATAACGGTCAACGTCGAATTAGCGGATGAATACCAGACGGTAAAATAATTCAATACAGTTGAAATAAAGGAATTAAATGCCGGTTTATCAATATAAGGCCCGCGACGAGCGCGGAAAAATAATTGAAGATATAATATACTCGGCCAGTAAATCCGCCGCGACAAATGAACTGGCGCGCCAGGGATTTGAAGTCGTTACTATCGATATACAAAAAGACGAAATTTACGCGACCGGCTCGGAGTATTTAACTAATATAAGTCTTCAGGAGCTCGCCCGCTTTTCAAGATACTTCGCGGTGCTCGTCAAAGGCGGCGTACCGGTCCTTGAATGCCTGGAAATACTTCACGGCGAAGCCAAAAGCAAAGCGCTTAAAGTTCTTGCTTTAAAAGTCAGAAACCAGGTCGAAGGCGGCATGTCGCTCCACATGGCTTTTAACGAACATAAGCAGTATATGCCAAAGTTATTTATAGATTTGATAAAGGTCGGCGAGCTTTCAGGAAAACTATTTGAAAGTTTCATGCGCATAACCGAGTATCTTGAAAAAACTATAGAATTCAGGCGTAAATTACGCGATGCGCTTACATATCCGGCCTTTTTAGTGTTTTTTATATTTCTATTGGTAACCTATGTAATAACGCTTTTAATTCCGCGCTTCGAAGAAATATATAAAGTATTGGAAGGCGAACTGCCTATGCCGACGCAAATACTGTTAAGCGTCGGACAATTTTCTCGAGATAATTTCTGGCTGATAATCGGCTCGGTTATTTTAGTGATTATTATTTACGCCGAATTCGCCGCTACAAGGTTCGGTAAAAGATTAATCGACCATATTAAATTAAGGCTTCCGATGGCAAGTCCTTTGATAATACAATACAATATAACCCATTTTGTTAAAAGTACCAGCCTTATGTTTTTTTCCGGCTATACATTTTTAAACGCGATGCGTGAAGCTACGAATACGGTCGAAAATATTCCGCTGGCAGAAGATCTTGGCCTGATATGCGAAAGAATTGAAAACGGGCAGTCGATACACGACGCTTTTAAAAAAGGTAAATATATTCCGAGTTTTACCACCAGTATGTTGAAAGTGGGCGAAAAATCGAATAATTTATATGAAATGCTCGAAAATATAGTCGAATTTAACGAGCGCGAATTAGATTACGCCACGCAGACGTTCTTAAGAGTTATGGAACCGGTCATTATAGTAACGCTGGCGATAGTCGTCGGAACGATTCTATTCGCCGCTTATCTGCCGGTTCTTTCGATGTCGAGATTAATAAAAGTATAGTTAAAAGTTGATCTCGATAAAAGATTAATAAACTGTTATTTTAATAAATTATTATAAAAAAGTTGATAATGTTTTATATTTTAAATAAAGGTAGTGAGGTAAATATGACGGAGAAAAAAAAGAAGATATTTCTGCTTAATTCCGTAATCTTATCGGCGTTATTGATCGTTATGTCTTTTTACACGGAAGCCTTCGCGCTTTCCTTCGATACTATTACGAAAGTTACGCTCAATGAAACGCCCGAAGGCCTGAAGGTGGCTTTTATAAGCGACGAACCCCTTCAATACGGCGATATCGACGTTCGTAACGAAGCTAAAGGCAGCGTTATAATCTGCGATCTGTTAAATATCGATATTCATAAAATCGACGAGGTAATACCGGTACAGAAATTCGGCATCAACGTTATTCAAATATCCAAGGTGAAAGATAACCCGAAGGTATCCAGGGCAATTTTTGTGCTTTCGCAGGCCATAGATTATAAAGTATTTAAAAATATAAATGAAATTTACTTCACTTTTTATAATAAAATAAGACCGGGCGCGGGCGAAGTTAAATTAGGCGGCGTTAACCCGCCTTCTAACCAGACCGTTAAAAAATACAATGATCTTCTAACCGACGAATCTATCAGGCACGAATTTCACTTCGACAATATGCCGGTCGAAGAAGTAGTCAAAAAATTCGCCGCAAAAACAAAAATGAACGTAGTGATTAAAAACACTGCACAGGGTAAAATAACCGCTCATGTCCAGGGCAATCTGTACGAACTGCTCGAAGGCATATTTAAATTCAACGGTTTCAACTACACCATAGATGAAACCAGTATCGCAATCACCGGAAGGTCGAACTCCGAAGAGATGGAAGTCGAACTCAAATTAAAAGAGCTCACATTCAGAGAAGTGGCCGAAACTATATCGGAAATGGCTAATATAAACGTCGTAATCGATAAAGATATTCCGCCTGAACAAAAAATAAGTTTTTACGTCCATAAAATGAAACTGCTCGATGCTATGAAGCTGATGGCTAAAATGTATGATTATATCGTCGTAAAAATAGACGAAGGCACCTACGTAATAACCAGAAAAGCCAATGAAGACACTTACGTTAAAAAAGTTAAGAAAATTTTCAGCTTCAAAAACTCCGATCCGAAAGATATAATAAGTTTAATCAACAGTTCCAAAGAGCTGAGAGCAATATTTAGCACTAACAGCTTCAGTATAGACGCGCGCACGAACAATCTTTTAGTTTACGATACGCCTAAAAACATCAAAACCCTCGAAGATTTAATAGTCAAAATCGACCGCGGCGTAAGGCAGGTCGATATAGAAGTCAAGCTCGTCGAAGTGCAACGCGACGGCCTTTCAAGGCTCGGAATAAAAACCGCTTCCGCTATAGGTTTTGCCGATATAACCAAAAAACTCAAAGTCGAAAATATAAACGCGACGATGGAATTTTTAGAAAATAATAACAAAGCGAAAGTGCTTGCCAGCCCGCGTTTATTAGTAGTCAACAACAAACTGGCTACGACGCTTATAGGCGAAGAAATACCGGTGCCTTATTATGATTATGTAATGGCCACCAACGGCGCCACATATTTTGATTCAAACAACAATATCTACAATAATACCGGCACTAATAACAATAACAATAACAATAGTAGTTACGGATATAACAGCAGCAGTTATAACAATCCGTTCGCATTTTTAGGGCTTAACAATACTACCGGCGGAACCAATACTGCCGCAAACGTACTGTCGAATATTTCATATCTGCCGGTTAAACGCTACAAAATGGAAAACGTAGGCATTAAACTCAACATTAAGCCTCAAATCCATTCAGATACCGAAGTAACCATAGATTTAAACGTCGAAGTATCATCGCTGCTCGACGTTACAAGCGACGGCCAGATACACCGCGGCACGCGCAGGACCAATACCATCGTGAGATTAAAAGATAACAACACGGCCGTATTCGGCGGCATAATCAAGCAGGACGAGCGCTCCCAGACTATCAAAGTGCCGCTGCTCGGCGATATACCACGCCTCGGCAGACTGTTTTCACACGTGACTAAAACGCGAGTGGACACCGAAATGATAATGCTTATAACTCCGCATATCACGCCGTTCGATATGCCGCGCAAAGACGAAAAAGACGACGGGATAAACGAATTTATATCAAGCAGTTTTCAGTACTAAAATGAGGTAATTAAATGAATGAATTTTTAGGGCTTTTCGAAGTTAAACCCGAAACAAAATATCATTATAAAAAAGAGATTCTCGAAATTAATAAAGCTGAATCAGAAAAAAATAAAGAAATCTGGTTTCAGAATTATAGCATAAACAGCGCTTTGCTTAAAAAACATAAAAAAGCAGACATACTTTTTAACGACAAAAAATGGACTCAGCAGGAGTGCCTTGTTGTAGGCGCTGGCCCGTCATTGGATTTAGATATTGAAAACATAAAAAAATACAGGAAAAATGTCAATATAATTTGTATAGACTCGGCGTTAAATACCCTTATTCAAAATGGAATAAAACCAAATTTCGTTCTGACTAAAAACTGCGGTGAAGAAGTTGTTGACTTATTTACAGGGTTTCCGACAGGCGATCTTAAAATAATAGCTAATGTATTTCAAACGCCTGAACTTTTTAAAAAATGCAAAAGCGATTTTTACTTATACGCTCCATTTGACGAAGATATTTTTCTAAATAATTTTGCTCAACTTAATCAGCAAATTCCAAAATTACTTAACAAACCCAGCACTCTTGCAATGGCTTTCATTTTAGCGCGAACAATGAACTTTAAAACAATATATTTACTCGGAGCAGATTTCTGCTTTGAAGACCAGGCAAAAATTTATTGCAATGGCTGCCTTTATAAAAATAATCAATATCAGCAAAATGATTTATGCAAATTAGAGAGTATTTTTCTAGATAAGGTACCAACATATAAAATTTTATTTTATTCTTCGGAAGATTTATTCAGAATCATAGCGACCGAATCTTTACATAGTGTTTATAACTGCTCTCAAAATTCAATTTTATACAACTTAAACTGGCTGCCTTTCGACGAAATAATGAAAAGAAATGAATCAAAGAAAAGCAATTTTTTTGACACGGCTACCGTTCAACATACATCGGGCGATCTTCAAATCGACAGAATGAACGATCTTACGATGAATTACTTCAAAGCGCTCATTTCTAAAAGCATGTTTAAAAATTTAAAGAGATATAAAAATGAAAAAAATATTGAGGAACTTTTCAAAACTAAAGGCAGCTACGGAGATAAACATTGTTTAGTATGCGGCGCCGGCCCTTCTTTAAATGATAATTTAGAATTAATAAAAAAATACAGGGAGCATTTTACTATATTTGGAGTAGATTCATCTCTAAGGCCGCTTTATAAAAAGGATATTCATCCCGATTACGTTTTAACGATAGATCCCTGCGATACTTCTTTATTTTTTAAAGACTATAAAAACGATAAAACAATATTAATAGCAAGCGTTCATACTCATTATAAAGGCATAGAAGCCTGGAAAAATAAGATAATTTTTTATTTTCCGCTTCCAATAAAAAAATTCGATTACTGGCTGCTCGGTTTAATCGAGGGATATTGTAAAATTCCATTTTTAACGCCTTTCAACAACTGCGGCAGCACTTCAGTTTTGTTGGCTTTAGACCTTGGTTTCAAAGATATAGCTATTACCGGGATAGATTTTTCATATACCGACGACAGATGGTACACCCAGGAGGCCGTTACAGAGGATATTTTCGGACTCGAAAAAATTGATGACGCCAAAAAAATCGAAAATAATTTTAAAAAAATGGGACTCGAAAAAATTAAAAACTGTGTTGGTGAAGACGTTTATACCGACGCAACGTTTAAAACTTATGCCTCAACGCTCGAAGGGTATCTTAAAGTCAACGGAATAAATAATGTTACCAACGTAGGCAGAAGCGCTTTAAAAATCCCATACACGCCATTTGAAGAATATATTAATAAAAAAATATTAAAATAGAGGTAACTATGATAGATAATTCGACTATTTTATTGACGGGCGGGACCGGAACATTCGGCCAGGCTTTCACCAATATTATTTTAAACAGGCATAAAGTAAAAAAACTGATAATATTCAGCCGCGACGAATTCAAACAGTACGAAATGGCCAAGAAATTCCCGGAAGATAAATATCCCATCAGATATTTCATCGGCGATATAAGAGACGCGGAACGCCTTGCGCGCGCCTTTTCCGAAGTTGACTACGTAATTCACGCCGCGGCTATGAAGCACGTTCCGGCATGCGAGTATAACCCTTTCGAAGCGGTAAGAACTAATATAGTCGGCGCGCAGAATATAGTAGAAGCCGCTCTCGACCGAAACGTCAAAAAAGTAATAATATTATCCACCGATAAAGCCGTGTCGCCCGTCAATCTTTACGGCGCCACAAAATTAGCTATGGAAAAAATATTCATCGCTTCGGGCGCGCTCGTAGGCGGCCGAAATACGGTATTTTCGCTTGTCAGGTATGGAAATGTTTTAGGATCGCGCGGAAGCGTTCTGCCTTTATTTTTAAATATTAAAAAAAGCGGTAAAAACGAATATCCCATTACCGATGAACGCATGACCAGATTCTGGATCACAATCGAAGAAGGCGTCGAGCTTGTGCTGCACGCACTAATACACGGCTGCGGCGGCGAAATATTCATACCTAAAATTCCGAGTATGAAAATGAGCGACCTGGTTAAATCGATAGATAAAAAAGCTGAAATAAAAATAGTCGGAATACGGCCGGGCGAAAAACTTCACGAAACGCTTGTATCCGAAGATGAAGCCCGTCACAGCATCGATATTGGAAAATATTACGTGATTCTACCTGAATTTATATTTAAAGAAGGATTGAATGCCGGTTATAATAAATTCGCCTCGCTTGCGCAGGGATTCACCTACAGAAGCGATAATAACGCTGAATGGTTGAACGTCGAACAGCTCGAAGCTATAATTAAAGATAAATTCGGCAATTTATAAATTAATCCCAACACGGCCGCAAATATTATTTTGCGGCACTTTTAAACCGGTCTGAAATCAAAATTAATAAAAAGGTGAGCAAGATGAAGCCTGATAAATTTATTCCATACGCCACTCAGCAAATAACCGAAGACGACATAGCGGCCGTCACTGCGGCCCTGCGTTCGCCTTTTTTAACGACCGGGCCGGCCGTCAATAAATTCGAAGATAAAATATGCGAAGTGACGGGCGCTAAATACGCCGTCGCGGTTTGTAACGGCACCGCCGCGCTGCATCTGGCTTCATTAGCGCTGCTTAATCCGGGTGATAAGGTTTTAACGACACCGAACTCATTCGTGGCAACTTCGAATTCTATTCTTTACGCGGGGGCCCGGCCGGTTTTTATGGATATAGCGGAAAACGGCAATATAGATCTTGAAAAGTGTGAAAAGTTATTGGCCGCAGACTCGAAAAAAGAAATCAAAGCGCTTTATGCGGTTCATTTTTCAGGCAACCCTGTTGATTTAAAAAAATTAGGCGAAATTAAAGATAAATTCGGAATTAAAATCCTCGAAGACTGCGCGCACTCATTGGGAGCAAGTTTCAACTACGCCTTTAACACGGCCGCTTCACCTGAAAGCGAAACTCATATTGAAAAAAACGATCTAAAAGCCGGCGGCTGTCACAACTCCGACTGCTCGATTCTTTCTTTTCATCCTGTAAAACATATTACTACAGGCGAAGGCGGAGCTATAACAACTAATTCCGAAGAAATATATAAAAAACTTCTTATACTTCGCTCTCACGGAATCGAACGCTCGAATTTTATTTCTAAAGAAATGGCGTTCGACTCTAAGGGAAATTTAAATCCGTGGTATTATGAAATGCAGGCGCTCGGCTTCAACTATCGCATAACCGATTTTCAATGCGCGCTCGGCGTTTCACAGCTCGGCAGGCTTACGGAGTTTGTCAGCCGCAGAAGACACATAGCTCAAATATATGACGGATTTTTTAAAAACGCGGATTATATTAAACCTTTATATCTTTATAATGGGCGGTCTTCTTATCATCTCTATGTAGTTAAAATTGACTTTAATAAAATCAATTTAACGCGCGCGGAATTTATGATGAAACTTAAAGATAAAAATATAGGCTCTCAGCTTCATTATATTCCGATTAACAAACAGCCTTTTTATATTTCGCTCGGTTACGGCAAAGAAGAAAACACGGTAATAAACGATTATTACGATAAATGCCTTTCAATACCGATGTACAACTCGTTAAGCGACGGGCAGGCCGGATACGTGGCTGAAACTATATTAAAAATTACGCAGGCGAAAGGAAAATAAATATGGCGGATGAAAAAAAATGCCTCGCCATAATCGCGGCGCGCGGCGGCAGTAAAAGAATCGAGCGTAAAAATATCCGTGATTTCTGCGGCAGGCCCATAATTTATTATTCGATAAACGCGGCGCTTGAATCAAAAATTTTTGCCGAAATAATGGCGTCCACCGACGATGACGAAATAGCTTGTACTGCGGCTTCTTTTGGCGCTTCGGTGCCGTTCAAACGCAGCGCGGAAAAATCCGGCGACATGGCCACTCTCGCGGATGTTGCGCTCGAAGTTATCACCAACTATGAGGCTTCGGGAAAGAATTTCGATTATATCTGCCTGATACTGCCGACTGCGCCCTTTATTAACGCTGAAATAATAAGGGATACTTTCGTAAAAATGACGAAGGGCGGCTACGACTCATTGTTTCCGATCGTAAGGTTCGCCTATCCGATTTACAGGGCGCTTAATTTTGAAGACGGCCGCATTTCGATGATATGGCCCGAAAATTTAAATAAACGTTCACAGGACCTCAAACCCGCCTTTCATGACGCCGGACAATTTTACTGGCTTAGCGTTAAAAGTTTTAAAGAACAGAAAAAAGTTTTCATGACAAATTCTTCCGCCGTCGAATTACCCGAAACCGCCGTACAGGACATAGATTGCGAAACCGACTGGAAAATAGCCGAAATTAAATATAAAACATATATTGGAGTGAAATAAAATGAAAGACAGTTTTAAAACCGCGCAGGAAAAATTCTGGGCTGGAAAATTCGGTGACGACTACATAAACCGTAATTTTGACGCTAAAATAATCGCCGGCAATATCAGCATGTTTTCAAAAGTATTAAAAAATACTAAAGATATAAACTCGATTATCGAATACGGCCCAAATATAGGACTGAATTTGATCGCGCTTAAAACTCTTATTCCGCAATCGAAGCTGAGCGGCGTGGAAATTAACGAAAAGGCCGTTAAAATCCTTTCTGAAAATAAAGATATCAAGGTTTATCATAAAAGTATCCTTGAATTTAAAAGCGCGGCTAAATGGGATTTCGTCCTTGTAAAAGGCGTTTTGATCCATATAAATCCTCAAGAGCTTAAAACCGTTTATGACCTGCTATATAAAACTTCAAAAAAATATATATGCATCGTCGAATATTATAACCCGAAGCCCGTCGCTTTAGATTACCGAGGCAATAAAGACAAACTTTTCAAACGCGATTTCGCTGGCGAAATGCTGAATGAATATAAAGACTTAAAACTTATCGACTATGGATTCTCGTATCATTTAGACAATAATTTTCCGCAGGATGACCTGAACTGGTTTTTATTGGAAAAAAATAAATAATAATTGAAATAAATAATGATTAAGTTGATAAATATATTTAAATATTTAAACCCCGGAGGTAATATAAAATGCGTTACTGTACAAGATGCGTTATGCCTGATACCAAACCCGACCTTTTTTTAGATGAAGAAGGCGTATGCAGCGCCTGCAGAAGTTATGAAAAAAGAAAAGAAGTTAACTGGGAGCTGCGGCTCGAAGAATTAAAAAAACTTCTCGACCGCTATAAAAGTAAAGATTGCAGCCGCTGGGACTGTATAGTGCCGGTAAGCGGCGGAAAAGACAGTACCACTCAGGTTATTCGAATGATTCAACTCGGCATGAATCCATTGTGCGTTACCGCTACTACATGCGATCTTTCAGATATAGGCCGTAAAAATATTCAAAACATCAAAAGCCTTGGCGTAGATTACGTAGAGTTTTCGCCCAACCCGGTAATCAGGCATAAACTCAACCGCATCGGCCTTAGCCAGGTCGGCGATATATCGTGGCCCGAGCATGTCGGAATCTTTACAATACCGGTTCGCGCGGCGGTGCAATACGGCGTGCCGCTGATAATCTGGGGTGAAAATTCTCAGAACGAATATGGCGGCCCCGCCCAGGCAAGCGAAAACAACGCCCTGGACAGAAGATGGCTCGAAGAATTCGGCGGCCTTCTCGGGCTTAGAGTTTCCGATCTTATAGGCATGGACGGCATCGAAAAAAAACATTTAATACCTTATTCTTATCCCGAAGACGACGAACTCAAACGCGTCGGCGTCACGGGATTGTTTTTAGGTTATTATATTCCATGGGACGGTTATTCAAACGCTCTTATAGCGCAGGCAAACGGTTTTACCACTTACGAAAAAACCGTCGAAGGCTCTGTGGTTAATTATGAAAATTTGGACAACCATCAAACGGGCATTCACGATTATTTTAAATATCTAAAATTCGGTTTCGGACGCGCGACCGATATCGCCTGCCTTCATTTAAGGCGCGGCCGCATCACACGTAAAGACGCCATAGAAATGGTTAATCGGCATGACGGAAAATTCGTGTGGGAATATCTGGGTAAATCGCTCGAAAAAATACTCGATCCGCTCGAAATAACCGTAGATGAGTTTATAAGAATTTGCGACCGTTTTACCAATAAAAAAATATTTAAAACCGACGCAAAAGGCAATCTTGTAAAAGATAAATACCAGAACCTCATAAAATTAGTAAATCCGGAATAACTATTAAAACGACTTTTAAAAACGGCCTGAGCAACTTAGCGGCCAGCAATAATATTTTCTCCGCTCGCTGTCCTCGGCGCCTACGGCGCCTGCGGAGGCTTCGCTCCGAAAAATTATTGCCAGCCTCGTAATATCAACTGACTGGTTTTATTTACTATAATTGATAAGCACAAAATAGCATTTGTACAATAATTGAAAAAGACGGTATTTTTATGAAAGTAATGATAATAGACTATGGCATGAGCAATTTAGGCTCGATAAGACGGGCGGTCGAAGAATGCGGCGGCGAAGCGGAAGTTACCGGCGATGCGCGCGATTTAAAAAAAGCCGCCAAAATAATATTGCCCGGCGTAGGCTCTTACGCCGACGGAATGAATAACCTTCGTAAATACGGCTGGGTGGAAGCTATATGCGAAGAAACTCTCGTTAATAAAGTGCCGCTTCTCGGTATCTGCCTTGGAATGCAATTACTGTCCGAGCGCGGCTGCGAGGGTGGCGAGACTATCGGGCTCGGCCTGATAAAAGGCGATGTTAAAAAATTGAGCGTTAAAAATCCCGGAGAACGCCTGCCGCACGTCGGTTGGAATGAAATACACGCAGCCGCGCCATGCGTTTTACTTAACGGCATTAAAGACGGCTCCGATTTTTACTTCGTCCACAGCTATTATTTCGACGCCGCGAACGAAGCGGACGTGGCGGCCTATACGCCTTACTGCGGAAGATTTCCTTCAATTCTGGCGCGCGAAAACATCTTCGCCACTCAATTTCACCCGGAAAAAAGCTCGCCGGACGGCCTGATACTGCTTAAAAATTTTTTAAATATATAAAGGTGCGATTTGCTTAAAACAAGAGTAATTCCTACAATTTTATTAAGAAACGAATGCGTGGTCAAGGGCGTCGGATTTGACAGCTGGCGGCGGATAGGCACGATTCTTCCCGCGATAAAAGTATATACCGCCCGCCAGGTCGATGAATTGATCATAATGGATATAACGGCCACAAATGAGAATCGCGACCCCGATTATGAGGAAATAGACAATTTCAGCCGCGAATGTTTCGTGCCGCTTACGATTGGCGGCGGGATAAAAAATATCGAACAGGTTAAAAAAATACTGCGCGCCGGCGCGGATAAAGTTTGTATAAACAGCGCTGCTTACGATGCGCCGGAACTTATAACCGAAATAGCTTCGACATTCGGAGTTCAATGCGTGGTAGCGAGTATCGACGCAAAAAAAACCGGAAGCGGCTATAAGTGCTTTAAAAACTGCGCAAAAACCGAAACCGGCCTCGAAGCGGCTGAATGGGCGCAGAGACTCGAAAAACTCGGAGCGGGAGAAATTTTAATAACTTCGATAGAGCGCGACGGAACTATGAGCGGCTACGAATACGAACTTATAAAATCCGTATCAGAAAAAGTGAATATTCCGGTAATCGCCTCAGGCGGGGCCGGATGCTATAACGACATGCTGAAAGCTATAAATGAAGGCGGAGCGTCCGCCGTAGCCGCGGCGAGCATATTTCACTTCACTCAGAGCACTCCGTTAGAGGCTAAAAAACATTTATCGGATAATGGAATCCGCGTTAGAAACGCGGGAATTATGCTAAGGTAATAATTTATGCAATTTTTAATTTTTACGGAAGGCGGAGCGGTTTCAGGCGCGGGGCATATCACGCGCTGTCTTTCGTTCTGCTCCGTCTTATCCTCGAAATCCATAAAAACCTCCATGATCGTAAAAATAGATAATGAAGGCGGAGATGAAATATTAGAAAATATTAATATACCCGGGTTGAGTATTGAAAAAATCGACTGGCACGACATTGATAAGTTAAAAAAATATATAAACGGATTAGAACCCCCCGCCGGACAGCGCGAAATTAAAGAAACGAAGATATCCAACAGAAAGGATTTTAACTTATTCAACGAAGATAGCGGCGAAAGAGCGATTACCGGCCGCGAAGATTGCAATGAAAACGCAAAAGAAATTATTAACGTTATAATCGATTCATATAAAGCCGGGCCTGAAATTTACCAATACCTGTGCGCCGTTTCGAATAAAGGTATATTTTGCGACGATTTCAATAGAATTAAATATCCGTGCGGCTATATTTTAAATGGAGCGGTTTCGGCCGTTAAATTGAATTATCCGGCGGATGACGCCGGAATAAAATACCTGTTAGGGCCAAAATATCAGCCTGTCAGGGAGGAATTCCTGAAAATAAAACGAGCGGCGATAAAAGCTGAAATTTCTAAAATAATAGTGACTTGCGGAGCGGCCGCCCCGGCGTGGCTTTATGCTAAAATACTCAAATCCCTGCACGAAATAATTCCCGCGGCTGAAATTAATATCGTAACGGGAAACGCTTCTATCACAACTGAAAGTATTAACATACCCGGCGGCTTAAAAGCCATATTTCATTCAAAACTCGACGCCGCCCGAATGGCGTCTTTGATATCCGGCTGTGACGCGGCAGTCTCGGCCTGCGGGCAGACGCTTTATGAACTATCGCTCGCGGGAGTTCCCACTATAGCGTTTATGACGGCTGAAAACCAGAAAAATAACGCCGCGGGTTTTACGGAATTAAACGCCATAGAATACTGCGGCAGATCAGAGGAAGATGATTTTGAAATTAAATTAAAAAAAGCCTTAACCGTAATATTAAATCACGAGCGCAGACTCGAACTCAGCGGCCACGCCCGAAATATTATAGACGGCAAAGGCGCCGCCAGATGCTTGAAAGAAGTTTTCAGCGTATAACGCGCCATTAAAAAGGAAATTAATATATGATTATTAATTCAATAAATGATTTATTAATTGAAAATATTACGATCAATAAATACAGTCTTATAAATTTCATTAATTTAGACGCCGATGAAAAACTCGAAATTTTAAAATGGCGTAACGACGAAAACATTAGAAAATGGATGTTTAGCGATAAAATAATTGAAAGCGAAAGCCATCTTAATTTTATAGAAAACTTAAAAAACGACCGCAAAAATTATTACTGGAGATTAAGCGATAATAATAACGTCAAATACGGCGTAATATCCATCAATAAGCTGGATATGAATAATCAAAATTCATATCTTGGAATATATAAAAACCCTTATTTAGATAAAAAAGGCGCCGGAATAATTTTAATGAAATCACTGTTTTACGCCGCGTTTAAAATGCTTGGCCTTCACACGCTCAAATTAGAAGTGGCGGCGGATAATGAGCGCGCGATAAACTTGTATCTTAAAACCGGATTCCACGAAGAAGGCCGGCTGCGCGAGTTTCTCGATAAAAACGGACGGCGGCTCGACGCGGTGGTAATGGGTATAACCTCCAGGGAGGCTGATTATGAATAATTTTATAATAAATGAAAAACTCATTGGCGAATCCGCCCCGGCATTTATAATAGCGGAATTGTCCGCCAATCACAATCACAGCCTCGAAACGGCTAAAAAAACGATCGAAGCCGCTAAAGACGCCGGCGCGGACGCTATTAAAATACAAACCTACACTGCAGATACGCTTACTATCGACTGCGACGGGCCGCACTTTAGAATAAGCGGCGGCACTCTGTGGGACGGCCTCACGCTTTATAAACTTTATCAACAGGCTTATACGCCGTGGGAATGGCATGAAGAGCTTAAAAATTATTCGCGCTCACTCGGCCTTATATTTTTTTCAACGCCTTTTGATTTTTCCGCCGTGGATTTTCTCGAAAATCTCGGAGTTCCCCTCTATAAAGTGGCGTCATTTGAAATCACCGATATTAATTTAATTGAATATATCGCCCGAAAGAACAAACCCGTTATAATCTCGACGGGAATAGCCTCTTTAGCCGAAATCGAAAACGCGGTAGCCGTCTGCCGGAGGGCGGGAAATAATAAAATAGCGCTGTTGAAATGCACTTCGGCCTATCCCGCGCCGCCGGAAGACGCCAATCTTGCCGCAATTTCTTCTCTGGCGAATGCTTTTGGCACAATCGCCGGCCTTTCAGACCATACAACGGGATCGGCCGTAGCCATAGCCGCCGCCGCGCTCGGCGCTAAAATTATAGAAAAACACCTCATACTCGATAGAAACCTCGGCGGCCCCGATTCGCAATTTTCAATGGAACCTTCCGAATTCAGGGCAATGGTAAACGATATCAGAATCGTCGAAAAAGCCGTGGGATCGAAATTAATTGCAACCGGCCCGCAAAAATTGAAAGGAAGGGAATTTTCGCGTTCTTTATTCGCCGTCGAAGATATAGCGACCGGAGAAATATTCACTAATACTAATATAAGGTCTATAAGGCCCGGCGGCGGGCTTGCCCCGCGACATTTTAACGATATAATCGGCAAACGCGCCAGATGCGCCATAAAACGTGGAACGCCTTTAAGTTTCGACCTTCTTATATAGCCTGGTGTTAGATGCGTTATTATCTGCTATATAACATTGAGTAGATCATATATATAACATTTAAAATATTTTCGATTTTTTCGATTAACTTTAAAATCGTTAAATATTTTAATTTTAAATTTATATTTTTTATTATTCGTTTAAAATCCATTTTACAAGGGTTTTGAACGTTTTTTTTATTTAAATCCATAATTATTTTAAATATATTTTCTAATCAGCTATAAACTATGCCTCAAATTATTCGATATTATTAGTGGATAGTTAAAAATTATTAACGGAGAATTAAAGGGGGGCGACAATATGTTTGTTAACACTAATATACCGGCGTTTAACGCACAACGACAGCTTTATGCAAACAACTTAAGCCTCGATAAATCTTTAGAGCGACTTTCGTCAGGTCTGAGAATAAACACTGGCGCAGACGATGCTTCAGGTTTAGCGATGGCCGAAAAGATGAAGGCGCAGAGCGTCGGTTTGACGAGTGCTATACAAAATACTCAGGACGGTACGTCGTTATTTAAAATCGCTGACGGCGCGCTGGATCAGGTAGGAAGAATTTTATCGAGATTAGAGGAACTGGTAGTCAGGGCTAATAACAGAACGTTAACCGACGGCGACAGAATAACTCTGCAGGACGAAATAACACAGCTCATCGATCAGGTTTCTGTAATATCGAATAATACGGAATACAATACTTTGAAATTGCTCGACGGCAATTTAGATATAAAAAAGAACTTAACCGTAAGTCCGGGCCTTCCTGGCTCAATGAAAATACTTCAAACTCCGGGAACCGTTAAAACCGCTACAAACATGGTTTTATCAATCACCAGCCGCGCTACTCCGGCGATGGCAAGCGCAAGCCATATCGCAAGCACCGGTGTGGTAGGCCTTCAAAACACCATCAATATTAACGGCGTCGATGTACAGGTATCCTCATCGGATACTTTAAACACGGTTCTTTCAAAAATCAATCAAGCCAATTCTAAAACAAATGTTATAGCTGTACAGCTGACAAACGGATTTGTCGGATTGGTATCTGGAGTAATAGATTCGGACGCCCAAAATATTTCAAAAGGCATAAGCTCGGCTCAAACATTTAACAGCGCAGCCGGTAATGGAAGTGCGGCGGGCTATACAATCGTCGGCACGGCTGCAACAATAAGCTTGGGCGGCGATACGGGAATATGGTCCTGGCTCGGATATCAAAATAATTTAAACACCTTTGCAGCATCAGGAACCAACGTAGCTGGAATATTAGGCGGCATTAAAATGCAGGCTAATGGAAACACTTTAATTATGGAAGATGCCGGTTCACCCATGTACGGAATCAAAATAGGTACAAGCATGTATAACGAAGCCTACGGCGGATATGTATTAACCGGCACAAGCGCTGGAACTTCACTTAACCAGGCTGTTTATTACGTAACTTCAGCTACCGACCAGGCTTCTATTTCAACTAACGATCAGAAAAAAGTAGGCTTACAGCTTGGTGCAAACTATAATCAGTCAATCGCTTATAGTTTGCAATCGGTATCCCCTGACATTATCGGCGTAGGTGCATCTTCGAAGCTATCCTCGCTCAAACAGGTAAACGTAATAACACTTACCGATGCCAATCTTTCGCTTAAAGTCATACAGAAAGCCATCACCGATGTAACGACGATAAGAGCGGCGATAGGCGCCACATTAAACAGGCTCGATTATACCGAAAAAACGATCCGTGTACAGCGTGAAAACATGCAATCAGCCGAATCAAAAATCAGAGACGCAGACATGGCGCTCGAAATGACTTACTACACCAGAAATCAGATACTTTCACAAACTGCCACGGCGATGCTTGCACAGGCAAATCAAAGGCCTCAGAATGTTTTACAACTTCTCAGGTAAATTAAGAAGAATAATACGATATTAGCAAACGATAATATTAGATACGGACAAATTAAGTGAACGTTTAAAAACCGGAAATTAATTTGCCCGTATTTATTTTAAAAAAGATTAAAATATAATATAAAGTTTTTTAAGATTATTACGACATAAGTTAATGAAACTTTATTTATTTTAACGAAGGAGAACCATTATGTATGTAAACACTAATATACCCGCGATGAATGCGCAAAGGCAGTTATACAGCAATAATATAAGCCTCGATAAATCGCTCGAAAGATTATCTTCGGGCTTGAGAATAAATACCGGTGCTGATGATGCTTCGGGCCTTGCCATGGCAGAAAAAATGAAAGCACAGGGCGTGGGTTTGACAAGCGCGATACAAAACACTCAGGATGGTTCTTCGCTCTTTAAAATAGCTGACGGCGCGCTCGATCAGGTCGGACGCATCCTGGCAAGACTCGAAGAACTTGTCGTAAGAGCAAATAACAGGACCTTGACCGATGGCGACAGAATAACCCTTCAGGATGAAATAAGCCAGCTTATAGATCAGGTCTCCGTTATATCCAATAATACCGAATACAACACACTGAAACTGTTGGACGGAAACCTGGATATAAAGAAAAATCTGACGGTAACTTCACCCGCTTATCCAGGATCGATGAAAATACTACACACTCCGGGAACGGTTAAAACCGCTACAAACATGCCTTTAGTAATAAGCGCGCGCGCGCTTCCGGCATCGGTAAGCGCTTCAAGTGTGTTTAATTCCACGGCAGTAAACCTTCAAAACACCATAAATATAAACGGCGTCGATATACAGGTTTCACCGACCGATACTTTAAACACAGTACTTTCCAAAATTAATCAGTCAAATTCCAAAACAAATGTAATAGCCGTTCAAACGGGAAATTACGTCGGCCTTGTCTCGGGCACAATCGATACTGACGCTCAAAATGTTTCAAAAGGAACTAACGGTACCGCGAGTTTTGCAACCACCAACGGAAGTGCGATCGGTTATACCACGGTCGGAACGGCGGCAACCGTAAGTCTTGGCGGTGACTCAGGAATATGGTCATGGCTCGGGTATTCGAATGCGCTTACTACTTATGCCGTTTCGGGCACCAATGTAGCAGGCACGCTTGGCGGCATTAAAATGAAAGGCAACGGCAATGTTTTAACAATGGACGATGCCGGATCGCCAATGTATGGAATCAAAGTAGGAACCAGCATGTTCAACGAAGCCTACGGCGGCTTTGTTCTCACCGGCACCGGTGCAGGCGCTAATCTTTCTGCCGCTATTTATTATGCAACTTCAGCAGGTGACAAT
The DNA here is from genome assembly GCA_002423385.1 of bacterium UBP16_UBA6123. Taxonomy (GTDB): domain Bacteria; phylum Muiribacteriota; class UBA9980; order UBA9980; family UBA9980; genus UBA9980. The sequence goes on along the minus strand of DIVV01000022.1, from coordinate 26,409 downwards.
GCTTCGATTTCAACTAATGATAATAAAAAAGTCGGTCTTCAACTCGGCGCTAACTATAATCAATCGATCGCTTACACTCTTCAGTCGATTTCACCTGACGTAATCGGAGTCGGCGCTTCATCTAAACTATCTTCACTCAAGCAGGTAAATGTAATAACGCTAAACGACGCCAACCTCTCGCTTAAAGTTATTCAAAAAGCTATAACTGATATTACGACAATAAGAGCGAGCATAGGCGCAACTTTAAATAGACTCGACTATACTGAAAAAACCATTAGAATACAACGTGAAAACATGGCTTCGGCTGAATCGAAGATCAGGGACGCCGACATGGCGCTTGAAATGACTTATTACACCAGAAACCAGATACTCTCTCAAACTGCGACCGCCATGCTTTCACAGGCTAACTCACGGCCTCAGAATGTACTGCAGCTGTTAAGATAAAATAGTGATAACCGGTATAATTCTAAAAGACACACAATTAAGACTCTAAACGAAAAGAATGCTGGCTAAATGACGGCATTCTTTTTGTATTTTCATTTACATAAAAAAATAACGATTTTAATCTTAATTAGTATGAAGAGAAAGAAAAACTAAGAAAAAACGATTTATTTTAATTAAATCAGTTTTATTAACCTCAAATCAAGTTTCATTATTTTTCATCATGTGCGATAACATAGGTGTAGAAACAAAATAATGGCAAGGACGCCATTATATAATATCAAGGAGGGATTTTTATGTATTTAAACACTAATATCGCCGCGGTTAACGCGCAAAGAAATCTTTATCAAACCAACCTTTCAATGGATAAGACCTTAGAACGCTTATCATCAGGTCTTAGAATCAACAGCTCGGCTGACGACGCATCAGGCCTTGCAATCGTTGAAAAAATGTTCGCTCAACGCCAGGGATTAACCACCGCCATTCAAAATACTCAGGACGGCATCGCGCTTTTCAAAATTGCTGAAGGCGCGCTCAATCAGGTAGGAAAAATGCTTTCGCGTATGGCAGAACTTGCGGCACGCGCGGCCAATCAGACTTTGACTTCAAGCGACCGTGATACCATTAAAGATGAATTATCTCAGTTAATGGGCCAGATAAATACAATATCGTCAGATACCGAATATAACACTTTAAAACTTTTGAACGGCAACCTCGATATTAAAGCAAGTTTAATTGCCAGCACGGCTAATGCTTCAAACGGCAATATAAAAGTTTTATCTATCGGCGGCGACGCTCAAAATATCACTAACGCTCAGTTCACCTTAACAAGCATCGGCCAGGCTGCTATGATAACAAGTAACGTTGTCGCTGCAACGGTAGCTTCTTCAATTGCAAACGCCACAGCTATCGCTCTTAACGGCGTAGAAATAAGCATCGCGGCTGGCGATAACGCCGAAGCCATAGTTTCGAAAATAAATTCCAGAAATTCCCAGACCGGCGTTATAGCTACAATGACCGCTTCACGTGGTGTAAGTTTAATATCAGGTAAAATAGATTTCGATGCGGCTAATATTGCCAATATTAACACCGGAACGGTAGTTGGTTACGCAGTAGTAGGATCGTATAACACAGTTACTGGCAAAGACAATCGTATAGAAGCTGGGGGTAATGCCGCGGTATGGACTTTCCTCGGAGTAATCAATGGAGCCGCATCAATAACTCAAATCGCGGTATCAGGTATTAATGCAACCGCTACATTAGACGGCATGGCTATGTCGGTAAAATCTTCCGAAGGCGGCACTGTATTTGAAATGACTAACACTGGATCCAAAGCTTATGGTTTAAAAATAGGTGCTGAGCTTTATAATGGAGGTTACGGCGGTTTCATAATAGCTGGAGCTAATGCGGGAAATTCCGGTTCTATCAACTCAGCTAATATTGCAGGAAGTGTAACCACTCTTGTTAGGATCGCTTCTTCGGCTGATAGCGCAAAAATATCACTTAACGTCGATAATAAATTAAACCTTCAGACCGGCGCTAACTATCTACAGGCTCTTAAATACAGCATATCCTCAATAGACGTAAATAGTATAGGAAAAGGCGCTTCCTCTAAATTCGGTTCGCTTGCCGACATAAAAGTCGATACCGCAGCCAACGCTTCGCTCTCGCTTAAAGTCGTTCAGCAGGCCATCAAAGACGTATCTGGCGTCAGAGCGACGATGGGCGCTATCATGAACAGGCTCGATTACACCGACAAAACCCTGCAGATACAGCGTGAAAACATAACCGCCGCAGAATCGCGTATCAGAGACGCCGATGTATCGCTGGAAATGACCGCGTTCGTAAGGCAGCAAATATTAATGCAGGCGGGCACCTCGATGTTAGCTCAGGCGAATCAGAAACCGCAGAGCATTATGCAGTTACTTAGATAATAACGCGGTAAATAATCCGTCATATAATTTCGAACTAAACTAGTCCATAAAGGGCAGGCGGGTTGCCTGTCCTTTATGGCAAAATAGCGTTCAATGAAAATAAAAGAGGTGTTTGTTATGAATACGATTAACGGCAATAGCAATCAGATAAATAATAGCGTACCTATTGAGCCGGCCGTTATGAATTTTGACAAAAATTCAAAAATTGAAGTTCAAAGTAATTCAACCGCGTCGATTGAAAAAAAACATGCCGAAGTTCAACATGACGGTAAAGAAAAAAATATCGACCCGCAAAAAATAGCAAAATCGGTTGAAACTGCTAATAAGTTAGTTTTAATATTTGACAAAAGCATAAAATTCGTTTATAATCCAAAAATAGGAGTGAATTTTATAGATATTGTCGATAATAATACTAACGAAGTCATTAAAAAGATACCTTCCGACGATATAAGGCGGTTTTTAGAATCCGTAGAAGGTGCCGTCGGCATGATCGTAGATGAGAAGGTTTAATATAAAAAAGCAGTAATGCGAAACGGGGGAAATATCATGAGTGTTTTCAGCATTTCAGGACTGTCTTCAGGTATAGATACCGAAGAAATAGTCGGCAAACTTTTAGATATAGAAAAAAAGCCTATGCTTAACCTGCAGACGGAGCAAAAGTTAATAAACGCGAAGCTGCCAATAATGCAGGATATTAATTTTAAAATGATCGAGCTTAAGTCAATGATGAAGGATTTGACTTATGAAACCCCTTTCGCTACCAAAAAAATTACTTCGTCATCAACCGGTTCCGTAAGCGCCGTTATTGACGGCGCCCGAGCTATTGACGGGAACTATATAATCGACAGCGTTTCAAAAATAGCTACATCTACCGTTACTAATTCACAGGGCACGGTCGGCGGAAGCATCGATATCGGCGAAAAAATATCATCGGCTATAAAAAGAACCGTTGAATCCGGAACTTTTTCAATCAACAATTATACTTTCAATCTCGATGCCGAAACCGATTCAGTTCAAAGTGTAATAACTAGAATAAACGATCAAACGGGGATTACCGGTGTCGAGGCGTCTTACGATACACTTAACGACAAGATATTACTTAAAAATGGCACACCTGGCAACAAAAACGTTATTATATTGGGAGCGCCCGACGACAGCTCTAATTTTTTAAGCGCCGTAGGATTAAGCGGCGCCTTCCAGAGCATCGACCCGGCAACTTCTGCTACGACTCTAACTTCCGTCGGCCACCTCGGGGCGGTTGATGCATCTAAACTATTGTCCGAAACTAACTTCGACCGCGCTTTTACCGCCGGTAAAATAAAAATTAACGGAGTTGAAATAAGCGTTTCCGAAAATGATACGCTTGAAACTCTCGTCGGTAAAATCAATAATTCCAACGCCGGTGTAACGGCAAGTTATGACTCAAATACCGACAAATTCAATCTATCCTCAAAAAATACCGGCGCATCCTATATTAAGATAGAGGAAGTCGCTGGCGGCTCTAATTTTTTAGAATTAGTAGGTTTAACCGGATTAAAAAGCAGTTCATCGATTGCAAAATCCGGCGAAACCGTCGGCCTCCTAGATCCTTTGAGCTCTGCAAGTTTAAAAACGGCTATAATTCCAGGAACTTTACAAATACAGCATGGCGGCGGCGCCCCTATCGAAATTAATTACACCGCCAGCGACACTATTAACGATGTTATTACCGCTATAAACAGCGCCGATCCTACGCTAAACGCAAGTTATGACCCATCCTCCGGTAAATTTTATATAAAACCTTCTTCTAACAGCGATCCAAACGTCACTTTAACCGATTTAAGCGGTAATTTAAAGTCGGTTTTAAACTTCGACGGCGCCGGTGGCAGTCAGTCCATAGGTGAAAATGCCGAATATAAAATCAACGGAGTCACATATAAAAGCAACAGCAACTTGATAACCGACAAGTTTAAAGATATCAACTTTACACTTACATCGGTTTCAACAGCTTCAATAACATTAAGCGTAACTAACGACGCTAATATCGCAAAAGAAAATATTGAAAAGTTCGTTGAATCCTATAATGAATTAATAACGGAGCTCGATAAACAATTAAAAGATGAAAAAAGCCCCGTTTACCGCGACAGCAACCTTAAAGATATTTATGACGGATTAAAAAAATTAGTCAACAGATACGTTAATAACGGCACTAATTTCAAAAGTCTCTCGGATATCGGAATAACGACCGGCAATGCTGGAATGGTTTTTTCAGATGATTATATAGGCAAGCTCGAAATAGACAGCACTAAGCTGGAAGCTGTTCTTTCTTCTAATCCAGGTGATATCCGTAAATTATTCGCCTATGATTCCGATTCGGGCAGTAATTTTACCGATGGCATAGCTTATAATTTCAATGTTTATCTAGAGTCTTTAACTAAAGTTGACGGCACATTCAACAAAATCATAGAAATTACCAACAAAGAACTCCAACGCGTTACCAGCAACATTTCAGATTGGAACAGTCGCATAAAAACAATAGAGACCGGATTACGCGAAAAATTTAACTCAATGGAAGTTTTATTAGGACAGATAAAACGTCAGGGTGAATCATTGTCACAGGCATTGTCGCAGCTTGGCTGATGCCTGATAAAAAAGCGAGGGTAGAATATATGTCGTTAAATTTAAACCAGCAGCAGCAGTACAACAAGTACCTCGAAACCCAGGTTAAAACCGCTTCGCCTATACAATTAGTTTGTATGCTTTACGACGGTGCGATTAAATTCGCAAATTTAGCTCTAACCGGAATTAAAGAAGGTAACATAGAGAAGAAAACAGTTAATATAGTTAAAACCGAAAAAATTATAAGCGAGTTAAGAATATCTCTCAATTTTGATAAAGGCGGTGAAATCGCGGCAAACCTTGACAGGCTTTACGATTTTATGTACACTTATCTTATCGAAGCGAATGCTAACGACGATATCACCAAGCTGGAACACGTCATAAAAATGCTTTTATCATTACGCGAAAGCTGGCAATCTATAGCTAATAAACCAGCCGCGTTAGTTACGCCTTCAAATCCAGCTCAGCCCGTTGCACAGCAACAGCAGCCTTCCAGTGCAATAAAAATTTCTCCTTATACATCGGTTAAACAGCCGTCGGAGCAGACCGACAAATCAAATGAAAGGTTTGATTTAGCTTGTTGATTATTGAGCAGCTTAAAACTGTAGAAAAAAAATATCAAAAACTTCATTCGTTTTATCAGAATTCTTTTGAAATAACGAATAAGATTATTCTTGTTTTATCAGAAGAAAATTTCGAAGAAGTGCAAAAATTAATTACGGAACGAGAAACTAATCTATATTCTGCCGAAAAACTTCTAAACGAATTACAGATAATTAAGGCTGAAATTATTAAAAAATATAAATTAAACAAATTCGATAAAAATGAAATCAATCAGTTTTCGGCTTCATTAGCTGAATCTATCGACAATGAGCGATTAAAAACAGTAGAAATAATAGCAAACACCAAAAAAATACAACAGAAAATAGAAGAAAAATTCGAATCAATTAAGAACGGTATTAATAAAAAAGTAAGTAATGTTGACGTAACAAAAAAAATACACAACGCTTATAATAAAAGTAAAATTATCAAGCCGGTCGGTTCTTTTATTTTCCTTTAACCGGAAAGTAAAATAAATATACAGCAAATACTTATGATTCAGGAGCGCTTTATGAAAATTAATACAGGTGTCAATAATTTATCCGCAAGTGATTTGATAACCCGGCAGGACAAAAAAGATAAAATCGTGGAAAGCGATAGCGCATCAAAAAATTCTATAATTAACAGCGTTGGAAATAAAAACACGAAATTAGTCTCCTATAATATTTCTCGCGATGACAGCGAAAAGATCATGGAAACTTTTAAAAACAGTTTTAGCAGCGTTGGAGCCAGTATAGAAAATTTATTTTCGGAATTTAACAACGAAAGCGTTATATCTTTACTTAAGGAGACGAATTAATCGTGGATCGATCACAATTTAATTCATTAAATTCCGATAGTTTTATGCGCATCGCCTCATCTTACGACACTATTTATTTAAGGCCCGATACTTTTAGCAATAACGATAATCATTTCACAATGCATTATATTAAAGAATGCCCCGACCCATCCGGCAACAAAGTTTTAGAAGTCGGCTGCGGAACCGGGGATTTTTCTGTTTATCTTTCTAATTTTGGTTATAACGTCACGGGTATAGACTTATCCGATAATATGCTTCTTGTAGCCCGCAATAAATTATCTATACTGAAAAAAAGCATAAGCCAGAGAAAAGAATTGATGAAAAATCCTGATTTCATGATGGACCCTAATGCTAAAATATTATTAAGCACCGTCGAGCCTAAACTTAAATTCATCAAAGACAATATTTTAAAAATAAATACTATAAATGAAAAATACAATATAGTCTCAGCGCTTGACCTTATTTCATATATTCATCCGGACGATTTTTCTTCTTTTATCGCTGAAATTTCTAATTTAATTTATAAAACGGGCATTGCCGTATTTTCATTTAAAACCGAAAATTATTTTAAATACAATACCGACACCAAATTTGAAGATTCTCTTTTTAACTGCATTTTTAAACATTCTTTCGATTTGGATACAAAATATTATCATACCGCCTGCGAATTTCAAAAAAGCCCCGCTGTTAAAAAACCTTTTAGTATCAATTTCACCGAATATTTATATTCTATTAATACCCTGATTAAAGTGCTTTCAGATAAAGGAATGAATGTAATCAAAATTTTCCCGAACCAGCAAATTTTTTCGAACAATGATTGCGATACCAACTCAATATGCGATGCTATCGAATCAACTTATTCAATGCCCAACGGAATTAAAAATGTAATCCTCATTGCTCAAAAACTCACATAGGAGAGTGAACGTTTGGTCGATTTCATTAAAATTCTCGACAATATAGAAAAATACAATTACGAACAATCACACATTTTAACACTAACGTTAGCTTTAAAAAACACCAATTCTCCGCCCGTCGTGGATTTTTTCGCCCAATTTTACGATATCGCAATCAAGGCCTTCGAAAAAAAAATGTTTATCGAAGCTGTTTTCATTCTGGCATATTGCTACAATAACGGCTATAAGCGCGATAAAATTTACAAATTTATCATTGACAATTATTACCTTTCTTTTGCCGAAAAGTATAAAAAGACTTATGAGAACAACATTGCCGCTTTTAAAAACTATGAATTTATATATGGCAATGAGTATCCAGCTTTTTCCGATCTGGACGTTTTATTTTTGCCTATGGATCTCGATCTTTCCAAAATTCATGAAGGTTATTTAAAATACAGCAAAAAAGAAGATAAATTCGAGATCGTCGCATCGTTAGTTATTGAAATAAATAAATCTGATGAAATTAAAAACGACCTCGAAGGCCAGAGAGTATTTTTGTACAATGTCTACGATACCAATTTTATTAAATGGATGCATAAAAAAACCCACTTCGATTTGGCTTTCGCGCTGCGTACACCGAATTATCTGTATTACGATTCCCGTTATAGTTTCATAGATTATCTTCAGATCGTCGATTTCACCGAGTGTTTAAAAATTAAAAAAGCTGTTTTTATATTCGGCGAGTCTGAGCTTGAATCTATTTTACTTAAACCTGAAACTGTAACATCCAATTTGATTTTTTGTCACAACAGCTTTCACTCGCAGGCACAATTTTTTTATGCGACCGTAACTTCCATTAATCAAAAAAAAAAACTGATTTACGCCGAAAACATCGATAAACTAAACAATTATTATTCTATGCTGACACCCGCTGTCATCCATGAAAAGATAATAAATAAAAGCGTACGTGTCGCGTTAATGGTATCGAGATGCACTACCGCAGTTCGATACTATATAAGAGACTGCCACGAAGCTCTTAAAAAAATGGGCATCACTTCAAAAATTTTTACTGAAAAAAATGATATATGTGCTATCTGCGGAAGTAATAAACATGAAATGGCGGATTTTTTCCTAAATTTTAAACCGGACATCATCCTGATTATAAATCATTTCAGATGGGAATGGCAGACAATTCCAAAAGAAATTGCTTTTGTTTGCTGGATACAGGATCTAGCCCCATATTTATTCGATCCCGAATCGGCCGGAAAAATTAGAGAGCGTGATTTCATATTAAGTTTATTTTTAAAACATTCATTGTTTCAAAAAACAGGCTATCCAAAAAACAGTTTAATATACGGGATTTTGCCCGCCAATCCTTATATATATAAAAAATACGCATTGAGCGAAAGGGAAACCATCGATTATTCAACAGATATTTGCGTTATATCAAATTCTGGAAATGCAGCTGAAGCTATGGAAGCAGTAATTTTTTCAAATTATAAAAGCAGAACAGACACCGTATTAGTGAATAACGTCAAGAGGATATACCATGAAATTTATAAATTGCTTTTTGATTCTATTTACTATGAAAAGAAACATTATTACATGGATGACATACAAAAATTATTTCGAGAATACTTCATGATCCGCAATCAACTGGTTTCTTCCTCCGAAGATGTGTATAAACTCGGTTTTGAATTCTGGGTACATGTAGGGATCGCTCTGTATAAAGACATACCCATACTCTGGCTGCACGAAAAAGGCTATAAAATGAAACTATGGGGCCGCGCCTGGATGACTCATCCAGTTTTAAAAAAATATTCCATGGGCGTCGCCGGCAACGGCGAAACCATGTCTAAAATACTGAACGCCTCCAAAATTTCATTGGGTTTGAATCCGACGATTACTTTGCATCCCCGGGTGATGGAATCTTTGTTCAGCGAATGTTTTTATATAGGTAACGACGTGCCGGCCGGTGACGATCTGTGTAATATAAGAGAATTTCTAAAACTTGGAACGGAAGTCGCATTGTTCAAAAATAAAAATGATCTATATAAAAAAATCGATTATTATTTATCCAACGACAGGGAAAGAATTTCGGTCGTCGAGGCCGGACGGAAAAAATCTCTTGAAACATTGAGTTATGAAGTCTTAATGAAAAACGTGCTCGACAGAATCTCCGAAAGATTCTCCCAACCCGAAATCTCATAATGTTATTATTATGATTCGTTCTAAGAATTCTCGTCCAAACTTCAAATTTTCAACTTTACCTGCTGTGCGGGCGATATAAAAACACCCTTTATTTTTAGTGAAAATGAGCTTCGCGATCAAATCTTAGCACAATCATGCACTTTTAAAAAATACGCAAAAAGCTCTATAAAATTAAGAGAACGGATGCCAAAAATATTAAACACGTCGAAGATATTCCGTCAATCTCGGCCTGGTCAGCTTTCATACCCTAATTTTAGAAACACTTTTCAGCAGATATTTTCCGGTAGTTTACAATCCTCCGACCTCTCATTTTATTTTGAATTCCGCAATGACATCAAAAAGCACCTTAAGCCGGAAAAACGAGCGTGACAAAACTCTCAAAACACTTACATAAAAATCATACATAAGAAAAATGCTGAGAAAATTGGCCAAAGAATCGAAATAAAAGAAGATTATCCTAAATAAAGTTCATATGCATCGGCGGTTCGGCCGGCGGAACAATATCGTCGATTTTAATATCGCCGTTTTTTAAGTCCCATAGAAATTCGTTCACTTTATGTTGCAGGCACAAAGTGCCGCAATCGCAGTGAGCGTTGAATTTGTCGGAGGTCAGATAATTTACGACTCCCCAGTATCTGTCACTTTGCCATATTTCTTTGAACGATCTTTCGGCGATATTTCCAATGTGGAATTTTTCCTTGTATTTATCGTTGAATAAAAAGCCGCACGGCGCGACAAGCCCGGATCCCGACATCTGGATCATGAATGGCATCGCGTAACATTTTGAATATCTTCTTTTGCCGCCGCTTAAAATTTTAGACCATTTCGCTTTTACAAGATATTCCGCGCTGGAAAGTTTTTCAGCTTCTTTTAAAGTTTCCACGAGTTCGTCGTACTTATCGTATTTCACGCCCAGGCGGCCGTCTTCGTCATCCGAACAGTGTTTTATGACCAGATAATCTACGCCGAGTTCTTTGCCAAGCAATGCCAGCGGCATGATGTCGTCGCGGAATTCAGGCAGTAGGACCATTTGGAGGCCTATGGTTACGGCGAGTTTTTTGTTTTTTTTGATTGCAACGCAATTTTTGATCGTTTGAACGACCTTGTGATACGCTTCGACGGGCACTCCGTGTATATGAGAATACCGCTCCGGCGTTCCGGCGGAAATGTTAAACCTGATATAAGTCAGCGCGGGCAAAATATCTTCTAGGCGGTCGTCTTTGAGCGGATACCCGTTCGTGCCTATAGCCATATCGATCCCGTTCGATTTTCCGCGGAGTATGGCGTCGTAAACGTGGGGCGAGTGAGCGCTTTCGCCGTCGCTCACGAAACTGACGGCTTTAACGCCGATTTCGGCGGCGTCGTCCAGAAATCTGAATATATGATCAAGGCTTAAAACATGGCCTTTATTCTGCTGAAGATTGCCGTAACAATAAACGCATTTATAAGAGCACGCTTTCGTAAGAGCGCAGTCGATAGTTATTGGAGCTACCCGTTCGCCTCTAAGCCATGCCTGCAAACTGTCTTTATGCCAGAGTATCTTCTGGCCGTCAAGTATAAGTTTAGTATTGTCAGCCGTCATATTGGTCCTTTCAAACACAAAAAATTAAACTCTGAAATATCCGGCCTCACCGGATGTGATCCATTCGTCGACCATTTTCGGAAAATCTGTTCTTTCATCCGCGTACGGGTCATAGACCTTCATGCCTATGATCTCCATGAGTTTCCTGTCGTCCTGGCCGCAGCAGTGGGACCGGCCCAGAAACTTGAAGTAATCGTTGGCGCCGGTCGCAATGAACTTTACGTTCATTTTTTGCAACAGCACGTCGTTTCTGATCTGTTCGATGGAACGGAAAGCCAGAAAATTCACGATAGAATAAACCACGGGCACGAGGCCGCTCATGGCCATTCCGGCGGCGATTCCGACCGTCCCCTGTTCCATTATTCCGGCGTTGAAGATCCTGTCCGGTAATTCCTGCGCGAACCGGTCGCAGGCGCCGAAACCCATATCGCATACCAGAAGAACAATTCTTTTATCGGCTTTAGCGTAAGAAATGATCTCGTTCACTATATCTTTACGAAAATTAACCGCCGCGGCATTATTCATATCGGTTGCCCCATTTCAATTCCTCGTCAGTAGGTATCCTGAAATGAAATTTAGATACGTTTTCCATGCACTTAAGGCCGTAGCCTTTTATCGTTTTTGCAATGAGGGCTCGCGGCAAATTTGAATCACGGCCGGCGTCGCCGAGCTTTTCGAGTTTTCTTTTCAATTCGATAACGTCGTGTCCGTCGCAGGTTTCAACCGCGCATCCGAACGCTTTCAATTTCATTTCCAGATCGTTTTTCCGGCCTTCGACCGTCAGTATATTTTCTATGAAATCCATCGCTTGAAGATGGTTGTTATCGATTATTAAAATTAAATTATCAAGGTTATGTTTAGCGGCGAATTGGAGAGCTTCCCAGTTCGATCCCTCCTGCATTTCGCCGTCGCCCGCAATGCAATAAACCTTATAGTCTTTTTTCTGCAATTTAGCGCCGAAAGCTATGCCGGCGGCGATCGGCAGGCCGTGCCCGAGTGAACCGCACCCCGCTTCAATGCCGTGCTCTAAATTTCTTTCAACGCACCCGGACAGAAAACTGTCTTTATAAAAGCCAGTCCAATCGCTTTTAGAAATATAACCGATATCGCAAAGCGCGGCGTAAAGTCCGTAACAGCCGTGGGCTTTAGAAAATATAAGCCGGTCGCGGTTTTCCCACATAGGATCGGCCGCTATATTCATGATTGAATAATAAAGCACGGTAAGGATCTCGATGCAGGAAAGAGACGGCGCTATATGGCCGGCGCCGTTTTTAACGCAGACTTCGACGACGCTTTTTCTTAGAGACGCCGCCTGCCCGGCGAGCTCTTCATCCGGTAATTTTTTAATCAAATTCATTTATGCTAAATCCCTTCGCTCATATAAAATTAACGTGCCCGGTCGGGTTCATCAATTCCCACAAATATCTGTTGATCTCGTCCATCCTGCAATTTATCCTGCAGTCATCTATGCATAGTTCGTTTTGAATATAGCGGATATTATCCTGCCGCTTCATGCCTTCCCATATTTGTTTAAATGCTTTTTCGTGGATGTTTCCATAATTAAAACGATCGTCCTCAAGAAACGCGCTGCAGCCGTATACTCCGCCGTCAGACATTATATAAGCCCAGAAGAACGGGACGGAATTGCATTTTTTATAGCGTTCGGCCCGCTCAATAAGTTTATTCATGGTATTAATTCTGAAAACCACTTTAAAATCAGATGAATTGAACTTTTCCAATTCGTCCTGAAGAAAGACGTATTTAGAATAATCGATGTCCTTATATTTCATCGTGTGACTGGAAAAATGCTGTGAATATGGTTTTATGACCAGATAATCAAGCCCGATCTTTTTTGACAGGGCGGCCAGCTCCAGTACGCTGCCATAATTATCAGAAACAAGCAGCAGCTGGGCGCCGAGCGTGCATTTATAGTTTTTTTCACGTCTTATGGCCGCGCATCTTTTCATATTGTCCACGACGCGGTCGAAGTCGCGCTCGCCGGTCCTGTGAATTTCGGCGTAATTTCTGGCGTTTCCGCCGTTGATGCTGACCTTTATCCATTTGCAGTTTTTAACGAATATTTCGGAATTCTGTTTGCTGAACGGCACCATGTTAGTGGTTAAAGAAGTGTCTATGCCTATTTCAGAACAATGTTCTACCATTTCAGGAAGTTCTTTGTACAGCGTCGGCTCGCCCTCGCCTGCGAACATAACGCTTTTAACGCCCAGTTCGGCCATTTCAGAGAGTTTTTCGGCAAGTATCGCGGGATTCAGACGCCGGTTTTTATATTCCATAAAATCAAGCGCGCAAAAAGTGCAGCGGTGATTACAAAAGCCCACCGGAGATATTTCCACGTATATGGGATAAACTTTTTTTGCGAGTTCGGGGTTGTCACGGGCCTCGAGCCACTCAGAAACCCTTTTTGGATGATAGATCAATTTATGGCTGTCGATTCTAAATTTATCGGTCATAATGAATTAATCGCCTTCTTTATTTCATCGATTTTAACCGGAATATTGCCGACCTTGCCGACGGCGATTGAAGCCATTATAGCGCCTAGCGCGGAGGCTTCCATAATATCGGCCCCGGCGCAGCTGGCTACGGAAAGCGCTGTCAGTAAAGAATCGCCAGCGCCGACGACGTCTACCGGCGACGGATTCAACGCAGCAAAATGCTGGGTCCTTACAAAATTATTGTTATCGGTCATTTTAAACGCGATAAAACCTTCCGGGCCGAGCGATAGTATTAGATTTTGCGCGCCGGTCAATTTAATCAGGTTATTTCCGATGCGCTCGATGCCGCTGTATTTATCGTCAAGAGCTATACGGGCCTCTTTTTCGGTAGGCTTGATCATATAATAATTTTTAAATTTAGCCGCATTGCCTATCTGGCTGCTGCTTTGAACGTCGCCGAAAAGTTTTAATTTATATTTTTTAGCGGTCTGCGAAATATAATCGAGCAGAGCGGGCGTTATAACTCCGTAACAAAAATCGCTGACTATAATCCCGTCTATTTCCGGCGCGATTTTATCGATGTGCGCCATTATTTTATCGGTCATTTTAGCGTTAAGATGATGGTCTTTAAGCCTTGAAACCCGTAATATTTTCTGGGTGGCCACCATATACCTTATTTTAAAAGTAGTAGGCCTGTCTTTATCGATTATAAGCCGATGGTCTATTTTTTCATTATCGAGCTCGCGCCTTACGGTTTCTCCGGGTTCGTCATCGCCTACAAGAGAAATAAAAGAGCATTTCGCTCCGAGCGCGCGGACGTGCCTTGAAACGATAGCGGCGCCGCCGACGAATTCTTTATGTTCGACTTCGCGCACCACGAGCACCGGCGCTTCAGAACTCATTCCCAGCGCGTCGCATACCACATATTGATCGACTATCGTATCGCCAATTACGAGCAAATGCTTATTTTTGAAATTCTCACAATGTTCGAGAAGGCGGGTCGCCGATATTTTCTGTTTTTTTACCGCTGCGCGGAATTTTTCAAGGCGCTCGATCTTTATATCGCTGATATTTTTTTCAAGAAAATCGGTCTGGGCATAATGTATATCGCCTGAGCTGAAAACTATTTTACCGCCGTATTTTTCAACGAGCTCGATTTCGGTTTTAATAAGCTCGGTTTTTTGAGAAAATTCTTCGCCGCGCACGTAAGCCGAAGGCTTGATTACCGATATTATTTCTTCGATTTTATGCCGGTTATAAACAAAAACATTATCTACGTATTGAATGGAAGCTACGCCGTGGGCGCGGTCGGTTTCGTCAAAAAACTTATTTCTCATTTCTTCGCCGACAAGTTCATTGCCCATCAGGGCTATTATTAAACAATTTCCCTGCCTGCGGGCGAATTCTAAAAAACGCATATGCCCGGTATGTATCACGTTAAAATGTCCCTGGCATAAAACTATTTTTTTATTCTGCGCTTTCAATTCATCGATAAGCGATGCGAGTTTTTTAATATCGCCGATAATTTTCTCGTTTATTTTCATTTAAACTCTCCGTTATTGTAATCATCGCAAACTTTTTCGTATCTTTGCGGCGAATCGATCGCGCAGCGGTAGCCTTCGAGAGGATAAGCGTAAAGCGATCCATCCGAAACGAGCCGTGAAAAAATATTTTTAGGAAAATCGCAAAACTCGCCCGCCGGAATATAATCGAGAACCGATTTATTAATGCAGTAAAGACCCGAATTTACCCAGTTTTGTTTTTTATCGGTTACTTCTTTTTCAGGCCGCTCGATAAAACGGACTATTTTATTGTTGCCGTCCATCTCGACGACGCTGTTAGATTTCGCGCGTTCATGAACTATAATGGAGGCCGCCGCGCCGTGGCGCGATTTATGAAATTCATATAATTTAAGGTAATTTTGAGTGCATATAATATCGCCGTATAAAACTAAAAAATCATCATATATGCTTAACAGGTTTTCAACTTTTTTAACGGCTCCCGCCGTTCCGAGCGGACTATCTTCGAGGCTGTAAGTTATTTTAACGCCCCATTTACTGCCGTCGCCGAAATATGAAGTTATTTTTTCAGGCAGGTAATGAAGATTTATTATTATATCATTAATTCCAGACCCGGCGAGATTATTGATAGTATATTCTAAAAGAGGCTTCGGGCCTATTGGAAGCATGGGTTTAGGAAGATCTCTGGTAAAATCCTGCATTCTGGTTCCGAACCCCGCACAGAGTATCATCGCAGCCGTCAACTTAACTTTCATACAATAATACTCCTTAACTCGCTTAACTCGTTAATTATATAATCGGGCGCGATTTCTGCATCTAATTTTAAATCGGTCACAATAGCTTTCTCGAGATGCCTGCCGCTCAATAAATGAACGGTTTTGCAGCCTGCGATACAGCCTGCGATAACATCAGACATTCTATCACCTATCATAAAACTGCTTTTAATATCAAGTTTAAACTCTTCCACAGCACGCATTATCATGCCGGATTTCGGTTTTCTGCACTCACAGGCGATTCTATATTCTTCGACATTCGCATCAGGATGGTGAGGACAGTAATAAATTTTATCGATAATCGCTTCTGAATTATTTTTCAATATGCATTCGCTGAATTTTTCAAAATAACTTTTCAATTCATCTTCGTTCATTAAGCCGCGCGCAACTACCGGCTGATTGGTCACGACAAAAATCATAAACCCGATTTTTTTAAAAAGCGCTATCAAATCGCAAGCGCCGACAATAAAATCAAGCGGCTCAAAGTTGCCCGAAATGCCCTTATCGATATTTATAACTCCGTCTTTATCAAAAAATACTGCTCGCCTCGTCATCTGGAAAGATACCTGAACCAGTCAGCCGTGGCTTCTTTTATAGTTTCGGGAGTCCACAACGGCGCATCTTTCCAATAATCGATATTTTCGATCATCAGTTTGATGCCATGCTCGAAAGATACTTTGGGCAACCAATTCAACGCTTTTTTTATCGTCGAGGTATCGGCGAAAGTGCAATCTGGCTCACCCGGCCGCTTAGGTATATATTCAACGGGCCCGCCCAATAATTCAACTAGGCGGTTCACCGAATAAGAGCCCCCGCTGCCCACATTGAAAATTTCGCCGGTTACATCCGAGCGGGCGGCAGCGATAAACGCTTCGGCAACGTCGGTCACGTAAGTAAAATCCCGCGTCTGCCTTCCGTCGCCGACTACGGTATAAGGCTGGCCGGCCAGTTTCTGCGCAAGAAAAACCCCGAATACCGCGCCATAAGTGCCGCAAGTTCTTGAGCGCGGGCCGTAAACGTTAAAAAGCCTTAAAGATATTACAGGCAGTTTATAAACCTCGCCCCAGTGAATAGCGAGCTCTTCGCCAAGCCTTTTAGTTAAAGCGTAAGGATATTTAAGCCGGATCTCATCGGTTTCTTTAGTTGGGTAATTATCAGGAATTCCGTAGCATGAAGATGAGGCAGTATATAAGAATTTTTTAATATTAGCGCGCCGCGCGGCCTCTAAAACTGAAAAAGTGCCGTTTACATTGGAAGCAAAATATTTGTCGGGTGATTGGATCGAAGGAACTATGTCGGCTAAGGCTGCTAGGTGAAATACATGGTCGATGCCGTTAAAATGCTCTGAAATAGCCTCCAGATCGCAAATATTTTCGAAAACTGCGTTTAAATTTTGATTGCCTTCGAGATGCTTGAGATTATCTATCCTGCCTGAAATAAGATTATCGATGACGGTAACATGGTATCCTTCTTTTATAAGTTTTTCGACCAGATGCGAGCCTATAAACCCGAATCCGCCGGTAACGAGCGCTTTCATTTCATTGCCTCCAATCGCCGGTAATAATATCTAATATCATGTGAAGCAGGATCTGATGGGATAATTCAACGCAGCCGTACTTATTCGATTCAATATAAAAATTATAATCGCCGCTATGTCTGAGGGAGTTATCTTTCGAAAAACCTGAAAAAGTGATTACTTTACAATTTAATTCGCGAGCCTTAGCCACCGCTTTTATAATATTGGGTGAATTACCCGAACTGCTTATAGCTATTAAAACATCTTCGCTGTCGGCAAAAATATCGAGCGCTTTTTCGAATACGCATTCATAGCCGTAATCGTTGCCCAGACAGGTAAGAAGCGATGCTTCGTTAAAACACATCGAACGGATTTTGCCATTTTTAGAGAAATCGACGGCTTCGTGGCTCGCAATAGCCGCGCTTCCGCCATTTCCTATGAATAAAAGTTTTTTGCCGCGCGCTGAGTAAGTTTTGATTAAAGATATGGTTTCACTGACGGCCTCATCTAAACTTAAGCGCTTCATGTTGCAGTCGGTAACAATAACGCCGTTAAGTATATCTAATAGATTTTTAATATAAAGCGTAGTGTTCATTAAGCTCCTCATAATATAAAAAACATGAAACATGTTATCATAAAAGCTTTTTCTTGTCAATAATTTCCGCTTTTTTCCGCTTTTTACTAAAACTATTGCATTTTATATCTTAAATTTGCTATAATATCTCTGAAAATTTTATTGTAATTTCATTTTAAAATCTTTAAAATCTGCTGTAAAACAACGACCGGCAATAAAAAAATTAAGTTCAAGGAGATGTTTTAAATGTTAAAAAAACTGCACGAGCTCGTATCGGTGGCTAAATCGAAAGGCAAACGCGTTATTTCGGTGGCGGCGGCGCACGACGAGGAAGTTCTCGAAGCTATTAACGAGGCCGTTAAAGAAGGACTTGTAACTCCTATCCTTTTCGGCAACAAGAAAAAAATCGAAGAAATAGCTAAAGAAAAAAATATTAACTTGAGCGGTTATGAAATAGAAGACGCGCCGGACGATAAAAAAGCGTCTGAATTAGCCGTTAAAGCGGTGAGCTCGGGCCGTGCGAATATGATAATGAAAGGGCTCGTGTCTTCGACCATTTATCTCGGCGCGATACTTAATAAAGAATGGGGACTTCGCTCTGGAGGAGTTCTTTCTCACGTCATGCTCTTTGAATCGCCTATCGCGGAGCGCGTAATGTGCATGACCGACGCCGCTATGAATGTGGCCCCCGATTTGAAGGTAAAGGTCGCCATGGTCGAAAACGCAATATCGGTGATGCATAAGGTCGGCTTCGAAAAACCCAAGGTCGCCATACTCGCCGCTATCGAACTTGTCAACCTCGATATGCCCGCGACCACCGACGCCGCCATCATCGCTAAAATGTCGGCCTTAAAGCAGATAAAAGGCGCCATAGTCGACGGCCCGTTCGCCTTCGATAACGCCGTATCCAAAGAAGCCGCTAAAATTAAAGGAATCGAATCGCCCGTCGCCGGCGACGCCGACATACTCGTTACGCCGGACATAGAAGCCGGAAACGTGCTTTATAAAAGCATCGGATATTTCGTAAGAGCAAAAATGGCCGCAATCATAGTCGGAGCTAAAGCGCCGATCATACTCACATCGCGCGCCGACACGCACGAAGCTAAATTTCTGTCGATAGCGCTCGCGGCCGCTACGGCGTAATCGGGCGTAAGTAAGCGCATAAGTAATTGATTTAAATAATGCGAAAATATATTCCGGATAAACAATAACATAGCATAAAATTGCGTTATATTTATTGCACTACATAACAAATAAAATAATAAAAAATCAGCAACGTCCGAAATGGAATTGCTGATTTTTTTATTTATACCGTTCTATTGTAGTAACTGACACATCTTATTTTACCAGCCGGCGGTAATTTTTGGAGCAAAGACTTCGCGGGTAACAAAGACGGCGAGCGGAGAAAATATTATTGCCGGCCTTTTATGCAAAATATTACTTTCCGTTTACAACCCGCGCCGTCCTGGCGTCTTTACCCAAAAGCCTTGTTAATTCTCTTATAAGGCGCCTATTTTGTTCGGCGGTGCCGATAGTGACGCGCATGTAATTATCGGTGAGCCCCCAGGCTTTCATGGGCCGCACTATTATTCCGGCCCTCAAAAGTTCGTCGCCGACCAGTCGTCCGTCATATTCGTCGGCTAGTTTAATTAAAACGAAATTAGCTTCGCTTTCAAAATAGTGAATTCCTAATTTTTTATAATTTTCATATAAATATTTTTTTTCTTCGCTGCATAAAGCCTTGCTCTTTTGAGCGTGTTCGGCCGCTTCGAGCATACTCGCGCTTCCCGCGGCCTGAGCCAGCATATTAATATTGAACGGCCCGCGCACTACGTTTATATATTTGACTATATCGGGATGCGCCGTTCCATAACCCACTCTGAGGCCGGCAAGCCCGAATATTTTAGAAAACGAACGCAGCATTACTACCGGTTTATGCGGATATTCGGCCTGCAGCTTCAGGGCGTCGGGATATTTGGCCGACTCGACAAATCCGGCGTAAGCCTCATCGAGAATAACGACTATATTATCGGAAATTTTATCGAGCAGCGCGCGTACCTCTTTATCGTAAACGATAGTGCCGGTAGGATTATTTGGATTAGCTATTATAATCATCTTGGTGCGTGAATCGATAAGAGCGGCCATAGCTTCCAGATCATATCTCATGCCGTCTTTCATGGGCGCCTGGCGATATTCGCCGTGGGCTATTTTAGCCATCTGACCGTATCTGGTGAAAGTGTACTGCGAAGAAATTACATTATCGCCGGGTTCTAAAAAAGCCGTCATTACTATCTGTAAAAGCTCGTCGGAACCGTTACCCGTAAACACTCTATCATAGCCTATGTTATGCGTTTTAGCTATCACGCTTTTAAAGTTGAAGGATTCGCCGTCGGGATAAAGATAAATTTTATCGAGACAGTCTTTTACGGCTTTTTTTGCAACTTCGGGCGTGCCGCATGGATTTTCGTTGGAAGCCAGCTTGTCGATATTAGAAATGCCAAGTTCGCGCTCTAACTCTTCGATAGGCTTTCCGGGTATGTACGGCGACGCGTTGACTAACGAACCCCTTACCATTTTTTTGATATCCATTTTCATCTACCCCCTGAAAAAATCTATATTTATATATACTTCATACCATATTCAATATTTATTATTTATTATTTATCTTATTGATTTTGCATATTTTTTTATTCCGCGGGCCGGATACATTTATTTGAATAAATTAGCGTGGCAATGGCCGCAGAGTATATTTTCGTGACTGCTCATAAATAAAGCGATCTTTAATATATTTTTCGATTCGCACGCACGGCAGTTAAAAGACAGTTTTTCTTCACCGAGTTTAGGATACATCAGCAGTTCGGAAGCGAGCCTTTCTTTTACTTCCGATATGACTTTTTCCGTTTTAAAAAGGCCGAATATTCCGCCGCCCTTATATTTAATGAGCTCTTCCGAACACTCCATGGCTATTTTTCGCAGCATGACTATATTCGAATTTCTGATCATTAACTCGTCTTTAAGCGATTTTAACTTGGTTTTAATGCCATAAACCCTTGGATAAATTTCCTGTATTTCTTTATACTTTTTTAGCAGGCCTTCTATGCGGCTATATTCCATTTTAGATATATTTGATGAAAGCCTTCGCCATTCGATGTCGGCCGTTTTTTTCATGGCGGAGGCTTTTTCCTTTAAATCGCGGTCTTTTTCAAAATCGCGGTTTCCCGTGCCGAACGGAAGTTTGCACAACCCGCATTTGATATTTTGCATATTAAGATAAGACAGGTCGGGCAGCCTGTTTTTAGTGCCGCAGTTAGTGCAGATAACATAAACGTTGCCGTCGTCGTCGGGCCTGTTTTTTAAACTTTCGATCTTTTTGTAAAGCGCTTTTATTTCATTTTTTAATTTTTCGTTTTCTACGGCTATCGAGTGGGTGGTACTGTAATCGCCGCTGAATTTAGGCTTGTGATGGTTGAAATTCATCGTGGAATCGTAATCGCCGCGCTTTGAAGCGTCTAACAATACTTCTTTAGCCATATTAAGAAGTTTTATTTTATGATCGGATATTCCGGCGTTTAAATCGGGATGATATTTTTTAACTAAAGCTTTATAAGCCGCTTCAATAACGCTTGAAGTAGCGGCGGGGCTCACTTCTAATATTTCGTAAAAATTATATTGATACGCCGGATTGCGAAACATTTATACCTTATCCACCTTTATTCTTTCGTATTTAATTTCCGATAGCTTTTTATTATATCTTAAATCGAGCATATATTCGGCGTTAAAATTCGAAAGCGACCTGAATAAAGTTTCTTTGATCTTATAATCGTCTTTCGAATACTCGAGCAGCATTTTTTTAATTTTAGTCCGCTTGAGCGTTCCCGCGCAGCTTTGGGGGCAACAGCAGGTGATAGCCGGAAATTCCATTTTAGCGCAATATTTTTTAGTAGTCTCTTCGCTGACGTACATAATCGGGCGGATGACGCGGAAATTTTTAGTGCCCGCCTCGAAAACCGGAAGCATCGTCTCGATTTTACCGTTATACATCATAGACATAAACACCGTCTCGATAAAATCGTCGAGATGATGACCCAGCGCTATTTTTTGGCACTTATTAGCCTCTGCCAGTCTGTATAAAATAGAACGCCGCTGGCGCGAACAATAAAAACAGCCGTCTTTCGCCTTTACAGGGTCTAAAAAAATCGATTCGTACATATCGCTTTTTTCAATATGATATTCGTAGCCGCGTTGCGTAAGCCATTTTTCAATATTATCGACTGCGTATCCCGGAAAACCGGAATTAACGACGCAAACAAATATACTGAATCGGACGGGCGCTCTCAATTTGAGACGAGTAAGCGAATCGAGCATAGCGAAAGAATCTTTGCCGCCCGACAGCGCCACGAGAATTTTATCGCCTTCGCTTATCATGTTGTAATGCTTGATAGCAAGTCCCACGTTGCGATATAACGAATATCTGAAATTGCTCAAAACAAATCACGCTATCTTAATAATTATTCCGCTTACTTAATAATGCCCTTGATATCTTAACATAATAAACACTTAAATTCAACCCATTTATTAACACATTATTTAATAATTAATTTTTTATGAAAATGTATTAACGCGGCAACAAAAGTAAATTCATTCTGGAATTTAATATTTAACCGCGCTATATTTTTATTGATTTTTATTTACCGGTCGTGATATAATTATCACGATTTATTTTGACGTGTAATTAATCATATCCAATGCCTATTTTAATATATTAAGGGGTGGGTAAATATGTCCGGCAGTATCTTTAAATTCAAGGCAAAACCTTTAATTTTAATCTTGATGGTTGTTTTCATTTTATCAGCTTTATTCTTAACTGATTTTTCAACGGCTCTTGCTACGCAGGAAACATCAGCGGCGGGAGTTCAATCAACGGCGGCCGCCGACGGCAATAAGCCCTTAGACGCATCGCCTGCGCCACATAACGCTTCTGGAAATCATAAAATTTCATACACTGTACCGCCCCTGTTAATGATCCCTTTCGCCGCTCTGCTTCTTGCAATAGCGGTAATGCCCTTCATAAACAAACACTTCTGGGAACATAATTATCCCTATATTTCATATGCGCTCGGCATATTCGTGGTTTTTTACTACCTGTTCGTCCTCGGCGCTACAACTAAAGTAATACACACCATGCTCGAATATATTTCTTTCATCGCCCTTATAGGCAGTTTATTCGTCGTAACCGGCGGCATCGTCATTAAACTAAAAAACGACGGCAACCCGGTTATCAACTCCGCGGTCCTTTTTATAGGCTCGGTCCTGGCTAATATAATCGGAACCACAGGCGCCTCCATGCTTTTAATAAGGCCGTTCATAAGAATTAATCACCGCCGCATCCGTCCTTATCTGATAGTGTTTTTCATATTCACCATAAGCAATATAGGCGGCGCGCTTACGCCTATCGGCGATCCGCCCTTATTCCTCGGATACCTTCAGGGCGTTCCCTTTTTCTGGGTAATCGAACATGTAATACAGATGTGGGGCGTTGCGCTCTTTCTTGTAATCGGCATATTTTTTGCCGTCGATTATTTTTACTTCTCCAAAGATAAAGTCGAGGGCCTCGAGAAAAAAGCTAATGCAATATCTGAGCATGCAAGCGAAATGCAGTCGATTGAAGAAAAAAATAAAGAAACCGGCATAGCCGCCCGCGAAAAGAAATTAAGTAAAAAGAAGAAAAAACATAAAAAATACGAAGAGGAAGATGACGGTATCCTTCCCGACGAAGACGAAACCCTTAAATTCAAACTTCTCGGCGTCACTAACTTCCTGTTTTTATTCATAATACTTGTTGCGGTGTTTTTACCGACGCCCTGGCGTGAAATTATAATGCTCGCATGCGCGGTAGCCGCCTACAGATCGACGCCTAAGAAAAATCATATCGAAAACGGCTTTAATTTTGAGCCGATCCGCGAAGTCGCAATTTTATTCATAGGCATATTCGCGACCATGATGCCCGCTCTCGACTGGCTCGAAGTCAACGCGGCCGCGCTCGGCATTAAAACGCCCGGCCAATTTTACTGGGGGTCCGGAATTCTTTCCGGCTTTTTAGATAACGCGCCTACTTACTTGAATTTTTTATCGGCGGCTAAAGGGTTGAACGGCGTCGAACACGTTTCCGGACTTCTGGCAACTGCCGAGCTTTCACAATACGTTATAGCCATATCGCTGGGATCGGTTTTCTTCGGCGCAATGACTTATATAGGCAACGGCCCGAATTTTATGGTTAAAAATATATCCGAACAGATGAACGTTAAAATGCCTTCATTTTTCGGTTATGTGTTTATATACTCGCTGCCTGTTTTAATACCTGTTTTCGCTCTTGTATGGGCGTTATTTTTAAGATAAATATACTAACTAAAAATACATAAATAGCAATTGATAGTTAAACTTTAAACGGGCGGCTAACCCGTTTAAAGTTTATTTTTTTATGTCTGCCAAAAATAATTAGCTGAAAAATTGACAAATCATATATTAGCGGTTATAATTGTTGTATCGAATGAAATATCACGATAAATTAATTAAGATTTTAATATATTTTGATACAGTTTACAAGGAGATGAGCAACATGACCAGAAAATTATCGAGCGCCTTATTGTTAGTTTTTTTGCTTAGCCTTTCTTTTGCGTTCTTCAGCCCGGCCGCTGCCGTGCCGAACGCCAATAACAATCTCGAATTATATTTCGGACCCTCCGAAGACCGCGCTAAAACTATCGACGTTTTTTTCATCGAACTTATCGATTCAGCTAAAACCTCGATCGACGGAGCTTTTTTCGAATTCCGCCTCACATCGATAGTCGATGCTTTTATTAGAGCCCATAAACGCGGCGTTAAAATAAGACTTGTCACCGACACCGATTATTTTTCAAATGAATTCGCTTCGGCTCTTGTTGCCGCAGGCATTTCCGTCAAAGCCGACGGCCGCTCGGCGCTCATGCATAATAAATTCGCGATAGTCGATTCAAAAAAATTATGGACCGGCTCGTACAATCTTACCGATTCATGCAGCTATAAAAACAATAATAACGCTCTTTGCATCTATTCAAAAGAATTAGCCGAAATCTACCAGAGAGAATTTGACGAAATGTATAATGACAATAAATTTGGAATAACTTCGCCATCCACAGTTGAAAAACAGCAAACCGAAATTTCCGTTAACGGCGAGAAATCGCGCGTCGAAGTATATTTTGCGCCTGAAGATAAACCGAACGCTAAAATTCACGAATTATTAAGCGGCGCTAAAAAAGAAATATATTTCATGCACTTCGCTTTTACCGCCAACGAAATTTCAGATATGCTCATCGAAAAATCAAAAAATGGCGTCAGAGTTTCCGGTATCTTCGACTCTAAATTGTACCGCTCGACCGGACCTTACTCCGAATTTTTCAAATTAACCAGCGCTGACAGCATAAACATAGTATTAGCCGATAATCCCAACGGCAAACTTCATCATAAAGTATTCATAGTCGATCCTAGCCTGCCCGAAGGTTTCGTTATCACCGGCTCCGAAAATTCTTCGAATAACGGCGACCGCACCAACGACGAAAACGTCATAGTAATACATAACGATAAAGTGGCTAAAGCTTATTTCGCCGAGTTCAAAAGATTATTCGGCAAATTCTCCAACGCCTACGCCACCTGCGTTAACCTTTACTTTAAACCCGAACAGGACATCGAACATATAAGTATGGTTTTCAACACTAACGGCAAGCCCGTCGATAAGATCGAAATAGGCTACCCGGCGCGCTGGGCGCTCACCGGCAATGAAAGCGTGCGCCTGCTTACCATAGACCAGAAACCCCTCGCGAAAGGCTCGCTCATATTCAACCGCAAAGGCTTCAGCGCAGTTAATTTAAATCTAAAACCCTTCGGCAAATCCAGTTTCGTTATATTCGATTTTAAGAATATGAAGGCGCCTAAAATCAAAGGCGGCTACAATTTATACATCAAATCAGCCGAAAAAACCGAATACAAATCATTCCCGTTAAAAGCGCAGCCCGGTATTATCGTGGCCGACTCACTTTCAAACGACTGCATACATTCATTCGACCAGATGCTTCAAAAAATGCAGACTTCTTACTCGGAACTGCTTTCAATTCAAGAAAACTCTACTAATTCCGAAATATTCGAAAAACTATTCAAAAACTGGCAGGCTAATTACTTCGAAATTAAAGAAGTGCTGCTCACCGACGCTAAAAACCGTAATTACGAAAGAATAGACCGCTTCCTTTCGATTTATGTAACGCTTGGCGCCGAAGATAAAACCAAAATGCCCGGCCTTACCGAAGGCCTCGAAAAAATATTCAAAGCCGCAGCCGCTTCCGGCGACGCCGAAGCCGAAAAAAGACTTAAACTGCTTAAATAAGATTAACTTAAAACTAATAAAGTCAATATAGCTAATACAGTTAATGTAGTTAATGTAGTCAGTATAGTTGATATAACAAAGGGAGGGAGAGAAAGGGTTAGC
>DIVV01000030.1 GCA_002423385.1 bacterium UBP16_UBA6123 | reverse complement strand
AACGGGATATATCCGGCGGCGGCAAAGCCGGCGGCGGAGCACATAAGGTTTTGTTCGGCTATGCCCATATTAAAGAAGCGTTGCGGGTATTTTTCACCGAACATGTATGTCATCGTCGATTTCGACAGGTCGGCGTCGAGCACGACTATCTTTGAATTTTTAGCGCCAAGCTCGACGAGCGCCTCGCCGTATCCGTTTCTGGTAGCTTTAAAATCAGCCATCTTATTCAACCTCCGCTTTATTAAGTTCGGCTATCGCCTGTTCGTATTGTTCTTTATTAGGCGCCTTTCCGTGCCAGGTGTAGTTATTTTCCATAAATGAAACGCCTTTGCCTTTAATCGTATGCGCTATTATCATCGTCGGCCGGTCTTTTTTCGCCCTGGCGAAAGTGAAAGCGGCGTCTATCTGCGCGTAATCGTGGCCGTCTATTTCAAGCACGCTGAAATTGAATGCGCGAAATTTATCGGCGATAGGAGCTATGCCCATAATTTTTTCAACCTCGCCGTCTATTTGCAGGCCGTTATAATCGAGGATAGCGCAAATATTTGAAAGTTTATAGTGTCCGGCTGCCATGGCGGCTTCCCAAACGAGCCCTTCCTGGCACTCGCCGTCGCCGAGCAGAGTGTAAATGCGCGAATCGCTTTTAGATAAATTAAGGCCGAGCGCCATTCCTATCGAGAAGGAAAAGCCCTGGCCGAGCGGGCCGCCGGTGGCTTCGATGCCCGGGCATTTATGATATACGGGATGACCCTGCAGGCGCGAATTAATGCGGCGGAAGGTATCGAGCTCGCCGGCCTGGATATAACCCGCCTCGGCTAATGTGGAATATAAAAGCGGCGAGGCGTGTCCTTTTGAAAATATGACGCGGTCGCGGTTTTCATTCCACGGATCCGCGGGGTTATGTTTTAAGTGTTTGAAGTATAAAACCGACATAATATCCGCCGATGACAGCGATCCGCCTGGATGCCCTGAATTAGCCGAATATACGGCCTTTAGAATATTTTTTCTAATCGAGTTGGCGCGCTTTTTTAAAGCGTTGTAGTTAACGTCCAATGTTAATCCTCCATTACTATTATTACTATTATTATTATTATTATTATTATTTATTGTTTATGTAATTTTGATCTTATAAATATCGACTTTTTCTTCTTTGCCTTTGAGGCTGACCGAGTCTATTTTAACGGCCGCCGCAAGCAGCGGCACAAGCACTTCATCATTTTCGCGGATTAAAACATCGTAAGCCGCGCCGCTGATAACTATTTCACCTTCATTAGCCAGGTTTTGTATCCGCGAGGCGGTGTTAACGACATCGCCAATGGCGGTGTATTCCATTCTTTTTTCCGATCCGATATTTCCTACGACGCATTTACCGAAACTTATTCCGACGCCGATGCCGAAGTTAAAATTCAAATCGGCGATATCTTTTTCGCCGCCGAGGGCGAAAGTGGCTTTTTGCATCTGCATCGCGCATTTAAACGCGGCGGACGCGGGATTTTTAATTAATTCGGGCGCCCCGAAAACTACCATGAGACAGTCGCCGATATATTTATCGAGCGTGCCTTCGTTGGCAAAAACTATATCAACCATCTTTTTAAAAAACAGGTTAAGCGTCTGCACGGTCTTTTCGGCGCTCAATTTTTCGGAAAGGCTCGTGAAATTTCTAATATCGGCGAACATAACGGCCACATCGACGGATTCACCCGAAAGATTGACCGACCCGGTTTCGCTGAGCACCTTATCGACGACGCTGGAGCTCATATAGCGGCTTAAAGTGGTTTTAATATGTTTTTTTTCGCTTTCGACTATAAATATTTTAACTATATTAGAGCAAAAATAAAGCGCGAATATCATAAAAACCAGCGCGAATATATCAAGTATCAATTTATGCGATATAAAATAATCGATTGAAAGCCATAAAACGCCGCAGGCATAAATGACGGCTAAAGGCGCACCCCAGAATACGCTTCGAACCATCGAAAACGTGATTACTGAAAGCAGCGCGGCCGCCGCAAAAATCGCTTTATAGCTGCGTTCGGAAAGGATATCGATAAAATTATCGTTAAGCAGAGTGTGAAGCGTATTAGCGATTACCTCGACGCCGGCCATACTCTGAAATCCTTTAACATAGCGCGTATTAGAAAATGGAACGATAAAAAAATCGTGGCTTTCGTAATAAGTGGGGCCTACGACGAAAATTTTACCGGCGTATTTTTTGCGAAGCATTTCAATCGAGGAATCGGGCATTTCGACGACCGCGTAAAATGGAATTTCGTTGAAATGTTTAGGCCCGCCGGCGTAATTTATTATAAAATCGTTTCGTTCGATAGTTATTTCAGAGGTTGATCTGTATGGCGTGCCAGAGGCCCTGACGCGGCCGCGCGTAAATTCTTCGTAAAGTTTAAGCGCGAAGGTGTCGTAATATTTGCCGTTCGAAAAATACCGCAGTTGGGAGTTTCTTTTAACGCCGTCGAAATTGATGCTCGAGTTGATAAGACCGGTAACTCCCGATTCAGAAAAATATTTATTGGAACTTTTATGTTTCGAGCTTATTATGTTAATTTCGGATGTGCCTATTTTCTGCTTTTTAAAGTAATTTTCGATTTTAGAAGCGAAAACGACCGATTCAAGTCCTTCGAGAGCGGCTTTGAGCTTTACGTCGCTGGTGTCGGGGTCGCTTTTATAAAATTCGTATAAAATAAAATCGAGCCCGACGACGCTGACGCCGAGTTTTTTCAAATTTTCAAAAAACTTAAGGTAAGTTTCAGGCGAAAAAGGAAGCTCTTCTTCTAAAACTTCGAAAGAATCTTCGTCCAGAGAGCAGATTACGATATTTTCGTCGGCCGGCTCAGGGCCGCGCATCGAAAAAAGCATATCGCGCCATTTATAATCGAGCGCGCGTCCGAAAATCAAATTATCGGCCCTGAAATAGCATAACAGGGCCGCAAGCACGAGCACGATCGCGGTAAAAAGCCTCGTGCTTTTAAATTTATTGAATTTTTTAACAATATTCATCGATGTAAACTATCTCAACTGGATTATACCGATAATCGGGTAAATCAAATTATGAACCGGGCAAACGGACAGGACGCGGATTATTTAAGCAGCTTATCCGAAGCGGCTTTCGATAATTCTTTTTCGCCCATCTTAAAGTATATGATAGCCTTTGATTTTAAAACATGCGGCATCATAACGTCGGGCTGAAGTCTTTCAAGCTCGTAAAGAGCGGCCAGGGCGGCTATATAAAATTCATTCTGTTTGAATATTCCGGCTTTAAGATATAGATAGGTTTCCATATCGTCGGCTTTTAAGTGTTCGATCTTTTTTAATTCGTCAGCCGTTTTATTTTTAAGATCGTTATCGATTATTAACTGCGCCCGGAAAGATTTATCGGCTGCGATACCTTTTTTAGTCTTAAATGAAACTGTAATTTTAACGATTTTATCGTTAATGCCGGTTAAAGATATTTTTTCTGAAAAATTATCGGAGCCAAGCTGTGTCGAGGCTGCTGAATAAAAAGTTATTTTTTCGAGATTATCAAAAATTTCTTTAGCCATTAATTGGTTCCACGGCAGAGAATTCGCGTCGTCGAACCAGCGGCCCCACGGCACAACCTGTACTTCCGCCGTCCGTCTTCCGACCGCTGCTTGAGACGTAACGTGGGCCGGGATTTCTTTCTTAGTCCCGAACGCATCGCTCGAAGCGGGCCGCAAAAGAGTCGAACCGCCCTCGACGGGCTGTTTCGGGGCGGAACCAGCCAGTGAAGAAGCCGGCGGCGCGGGCGCGGGCATCGGCTTTGGTGAAGGCGCGGCAATTTCGGGCAGACTGTCCGGGATGGCGGTTTTATCGAAAGAAACAACGCTTTCTTTAGCCGCGGCGCCTGAATCGGCTTGCTCACTATCTGAAAGGCTTTTTGCGCGTTCTTCACGCATAATGCCTGATTCTTCGGGCATAGCTTCAAGGGCTTTCTTTTTTTCAGCGCCGGAACTCATCGATAATTTGATTCCGGTAACCGATACGAATGTATTGTCGAGATTTTGCGCGTTAACCGCTTCGGCGAGCGTCGAAGTTATCTTATCAACTTTTGTGAGCTGTTCGTTCGAATCGCCCGCGCTGAATTTGACGTCTGAACCCGAAGTTATTATTCTGATCTCGCCGTCGTTAAAAACAAGTGTAGCTTTAGAATCTGAATCGGTAATTATAGTATCGCCGTAGACGACTGTTTCGCCTATTTTAAGAAGTCCGGCGTTCGCCGCGCCCGATTTTATAATCTGCGGCGAGCCTTTTACTTTCGTGATAGTCGCAAGCGCGCCATCGCTTAAAGCGTAAGAAACGAAAAACGCGAATAAAAATACCGTTAAAACCATCGCAACAGAGCATTTAATCGATTTCATAAATAAACTCCTTTAATTACATTATTTTTTTAAGCATTTCCCTTAACTGTTCGACGCCTTCATCGGAAGGCTGAGAAAATCCGTCGTAAAATATAGAGCCGAGCACTTTATCTTTAAGTTCTTTATTGTCGTTTAACTTAGTGAGCGCGTTTTTTATTTTAGAGGTAATTTTAGCGTCGAGCGATTTAAGCACCGTCCAGTATTCAGAGGGGATCGGCGGCGTCGAATGTAATATTTTAAGAGTTTTTTTAACCGCGGGATCGGTAACAAGGGTTTCGAATTCGTGCTGCGTGCAGGCGCAGGCGTCGGCGCGCCCGCTGATAACGTCGTTGAGAGCGCTTTTAGGACAGCCTGAATAGTAGGTTTTTTTAAAGAAAGTTTTGAGATGAATATTATTTTTTTTGAATATTCCGAGCGGATAAAGCCGGCCTGAAATTGAATCGGGTTCGGTGAAGGCGAAAACTTTATCTTTCAAATCGGCCAGCGTATTGAGCGCCGGGTCGTTTTTACAGATAATAAGGCCGGAATAAGTGGTCTTACCGGCGATAGTCCGCTGCAGTATAGGATTGAGCTGCATATTGGACTTATTTTCCGTCATTACCAGCGCCACCGGCGTAAGTATTGAAAGTTTATAATTGCCCTCGAGCAATTGATTGCCGACATCGAGATAATTGGGAGAGAAAACGAGCTTATAATCGAGGCCGGTTTCTTTTTTTAAATAATCAAGCAGCGGCTGAAATGATTTAATAGTGGAATCAACGTCGGCGCGGGGATAAAAGCCGATAGTAATCGTCGAATCGTTAAGCGGTTGGGCGTCAGCCGTATTTTGTGGAAATATCTTCTGCGCTTCGCGTACGGGGTCGTAAAGCGAGTCGGTGCCGGCGACCCAGCCTTCCATTTTAAAAACGTTTTTATTTGACAGAGTAATGGCTTTCAGGTCCTGCTCGGTATATTTAAAGCGGGTGAGGGCGTCCTGTATTTTTTTTGCGAAGGCGTCGTTCATATTATGTTGAGTGACGAAGGCTTCGTGAGGAATATTTTCGGTCTGGCCAAGTATTTTAAGGCCGCTTATATCCTGTCCCTGCATTTTAGCGAAATTAATCGAGTCTTTGAATACGGCAATTCCGTCAACTGCGCCGCTGATAAGCGCTTTAACCGAATCGAAGTGCGAAGCGGTGAATTGAGTATCGCTAAATAAAGTGTCGGGGTTCAGATTAGATTTTTTGAATAAAATGCGCGGGTATAAATAACCGGAAGCGCTGTCCGGTGAAACGTAAGCGAATTTTTTACCTTTAAAATCGGCGAGGGAATTGATGCCTGAATCTTTTTTGACGGCGATGATGCCGTTGTAGTAGTAATTACCTTCGAGTTTCATTGACGCTAAAAGTTTGAGCTTGATCTTGTCGGCGAGTTTTACATAAGCGTAAGGCGGGATTATGGCCATATCGAGTTCGCCCGATATAAAGCGCTGTGATAATTCGGAATAGGTTGAAGTTATATAAAGTTTTACCGGCGCGTTGAGCGATTTGGAAAGAAAGGCGGTAAAGGGCTGGAGCAGTTTTTTCATGTCGGAGTCGGATAGATATTTATACGCGCCGAGCCTTAATTCACGAGCCTGCGCCGATTCAGCAGGCAGTAAAATAAATGAAAATAACGTCGTGAATGTTAAAAGCATTATAATGACTTTATTCCGGTTAAGCGGTTTGAATAACATAAACTACCCTCTATTTATAATTATTTTACTATATAAACCAGTGAGCGTGACGCGATATATAGCATCGGGCTAAATATATCATATAAGTTAGATATTGTCAATTAAAATGCTAATAATGCTGATGGATAATAAGCGTGAAAATATAAAGATGAAATTCGCGCGGCTATGTCAGGCCGTCGCGCATACTTCTTGCCGGTCGCCATTTTTAGCGGTAAGCTCAAGAAAGATATCTTCGAGCGTTTTAGAGTTATTGTCTTCTCGGTTTGCGCCGGCGAGGCTGCGGCGTATTTCATCGACACTGCCCTCCGCTACCAGACGGCCGCCGCCTATTATAGCCACGCGGTCGCATATTTTTTCGGCGACTTCGAGTATGTGCGTCGAAAAAAATACGGTGACGCCTTCTGCGGTCATAGCTTTTAAAATATCTTTAAAAGCGCGGACCGACTGCGGGTCCAGGCCTGAAGTTGGCTCGTCGAGAAGCAGAACGGGCGGGCGGTGACAGCAGGCGGCTACCATGCTTATTTTTTTCTTGGTACCGAGCGAATAGCTTTCAATCAGCGAATTGATATGCGGCCCGAGTTCGAAAGCCTCGATGAGTTTTTCGATCCGGCCGCGGCGCTCGGAAGCGTGCACTTCGAAAATATCCATTATAAAGTTGAGATATTGCGTGCCGGTGAGCTTTTCAAATAGCATCGGCGTATCTGGAAGGTAGCCGCAGTTACGCTTCGCGCGGACGGGATCGTTGACTATCGACACGCCGTTAATAAGGGCGTCGCCGGAATCCGGCGTTAAAATGCCGGTTAAAACCTTTATGGTAGTGGTTTTACCCGCGCCGTTAGGGCCGAGAAATGCGTACATGGAGCCGCGCCCGACTTTAAAAGAAAGATCGGAGAGCGCCTTGAAACCTGAATAACTTTTAGAAACCGAAATAACCTCGAGCAATTAAAACTCACCTCTTTTGTAATTTTTTAAAGCGAGATAATGTAGAGCGGCCTGGACCGCTATCAACGAAACGGCCGTAGCGCATAATAAAGCGATGCTTAATTTATAAAGCGAGACGGCCACGGCGGCTGCAACTAAGAATATGACGAGTATAAGCGCAAAAGTGCCTTCGAGACGGACCGCGTTTTTAAGTTTGCCGCCGGGTTTATAACTGGCGAAATAAAAGCCGAAATCGCACATAAAAAGATTGAGCCACAAGACGTAAAATATGAATACGGACATAATGACGCGCGGATCGATAAATGATGGCAGCCCGGAAAATTTAACGGCGAAGATAAAGCAGAGCAAAGATGCGACTAAATTTAGTGAACCGTATATAATATATTTAGCCCAGTATATTTTTTCAATGGCGATCGGAAGGCTTTTAAAAACCATTATTGCGGCTCCTTCGACGCCGAAGCAAAATAAAGTGGAGTTGACCGATGTGAGGTAAACCGTAAAAATCAAAAAAGTAAATGCGCCCATATTGCCGAAAGAAAAATCCAGATAGGTGAATGTAAAGAAAATAGCCGGCATCATTAATAGTGAATAAATGATCTGTGAATTTCTTATCACGCAGAAAAATTCCTTTTTTAAAAGCGTGAAAAAACTTGAATATCTTTTATAGTGAATCGTTTTATTGATTGCGGCTGACTTTTTAACGGCTGACTGCATTTCGACGCCCCGACGGAAAAATAATTTGAATAGATAATATGAAACTCCGCAAAAAAAAGTCGTCAGCAAAGCGAAGGCGGTAAAATTATAGGCGACGGTTTTATAATCGCCGGTGATAAGCCCGTAAACTATGTTGATGATCCAGCGCGTCGGCAGGTATTCAAAATACGCCGAGTCGAAAAGTTTAAGAGTGTTTTTAGCGGCCTCTTCCGGCATTTTAAAAAGTTTAGCCGGATAATTTTGAGTGAGTATGAAGGAAATGACGAAAAACACTCCGACGAACCATGTGAAAAAGTCGGCCGCGCGTTTAGTGAATAAACGAGCCAATAGTAAAGCTATTGATAAAACTCCGAAACAAATAAGCGCTTCAAAGGCGAATAAAACGGCTGCCGCGACTATAAACTGCCAGAAACCCGCGCCGAGCATATAGGTAAGACTGAAAAACATCGGCATGCAAAAAGCCAGATCGATATAATTATTAAAAACCATTTCAAAAATTTTAGCGGCGAAAAGGGCAGGAGTATTTATAGGAAGCGGCGCGACGCACTCCGAAAAAGTCGAATTGAAAACCGATTTGACGGTAATAAATAAATTAGTGGAAGCTGAAAAGCCGAATAAAATAAATATGGCGAATGCGAAAAAATTTAAAAGCGCGTTTATCGGAATTAATTTCGCCGTGGCTTTAAACAGAGACGCGTTCGAAGCGGCGGAGCCTATTATGATAAAAGGCAGCGTTAAAATTAAAAGCCAGAAAATAAATCTTTGACGGTCGCGAAGCAGAATATTAACAATTTGCAGCGCGCTGTATTTGGCCATTATAGTAAACTGTTTCATAGAAATAATTATACATTCAGGCGCTCTAATTGTCAAGAAATCTTTTTTATGTTCGTGAGATGATGCGTGTATTCGTTTTGATTTTCGATTTTCGATGGAGTTCGATGGAGTTCGATGGAGGTAAAGTATTTAAACTATGTTGAGCCGGATTTATGATTATAAATAAAAAGTGAAAACGAAATGAAATTAATTATTATCAAAAAGTAATAAAAAAGATTGACAAATGGCTGAAATTGAGATACAATTTTTATCGGCGTGTCCGAAAAGAGATACCAGGCGCATAAAGCGCTGATTAATACCGGGTAAGCTCGCGCAATTTTTAAGAATTTGACAAATAGAATGTTTCAAAGGAGAGTTTCACCATGAAAACATCGTTCTTTTTTATCAGTCAAAAGTATGTGTTATTTTTTACGCTGTTGGTTATAGCATCATTATCACATGGCGCTGCGGCGTTCGCGGCCGGCGATACCGATATCTGGTCGGCGGCGGAATTTGGCGATACGGCCGCGATAAGTATTCATATCAAAAACGGCGTAGATGTAAACGGATTTAATAAATTAGGGAAAACTCCTCTGATGACCGCGGTAAATTACGGCCGCGTCGATAACGTTAAATTCATCATTTCAAAGGGCGCCGATATTGCGGCTGCCGACAGGTACTTCAAAATGACAGCCCTCCACTACGCTTCTCAATACGGTTATATCGATATCGTAAAAACGCTTATAACCGCCGGCGCTGATCCTAAATGCAAAAACGACGCCGGCCTCGATGCGCTTGCGCTTGCGACCAGGATTGGAAACGTCGAAATAGCGAAATATTTACTCGATATGAAAATGGATGTCAACACGATCGTGATGCCCGCGGAAAACGTTTCGCTACTGATGTACGCGGCGGGAAAAGGAATGTGCGACATGGTCGATTTGCTGCTCGAATATGGCGCCGATAAAAAAATGAAGTCGAATACCGGCATGAAGGCTGCCGATTACGCATCCGCAACGCATAACGAGAAGCTGATAAATCTTTTAAGCGAAAAAGGCGAAAAATTATTCAATGCCGTCGATGCGGCGACGCTGACTTACGGCGCTTATGCCGGAAGCATATCTATTCTTAAAAATGCCCTGGACGCCGGCGCCGACCCGAACGTCTCGACGGCGATCAAGCATGGCCAGATATCGGATTATTCGCAGGACGCGCTTGCGCACCTTTATGGTGAAATGATCAATACCGCAATAGTGATACCGGAATCGATAACCCCCCTTATGGCAGCCGCGGCGGCGGGTCGTCTCGAAGCTGTCAAACTCCTTATCGCGCGGGGCGCTAAACCCGATTTTGTTCCGGTCAAAGACTGCCATACGCCTTTGATGATAGCTATAAATATGGAGAAATTCGATGTCGCGGCTTTTTTAATTGAATCGGGCGCCGACGTCAATGCCAGAACGGTCCGTGGCGAAACTCCACTGATGCTTGCGATGCACGTGGGAGTGCGGGAGATCGTCAGGGCGTTGGTGGAAAAAGGAGCGGACATCGACGCGGCGGACAATGAAGGGACGAACGTGCTTACATATGCACTGAGATCCTGCGATTCTGAGATCATTAAAATATTCGAAGATAAGGGATGCGACTTGAAAAAAGCCGTTTCAAACTCTGCAAGCGCAAGAGGCGGCTCGCCCATCGGCAACGCTATTTCGCTTGAAAATATTTATATGGTTAAAACATTCCTGGAACTCGGGGTTGACCCGAATTTAAATACGCTTTTTGAAAGGTCTGCTTTTTTTCAACTGGCCAATCAGCGTTGTGGCAATTATGCTATAGCGAAACTATTCATTGACAGGGGCGCTAACGTCATGGCGCCCGAGCGCGGCGGTTCGACCACGACCGCGCTATCCAACGCGATAGATAACGGTTATGACGAACTGGTTAAGCTATTTATCGAAAGAGGCCATAAAATCCCGAAAAATCTAAATATTTATTGCCGTTCAAAACGCTTAAAAGCGTTTTTCGAAGAGCTGGGGCTGAATATTCCATCCGACTTGAATCAGAATATCGCGCCCTGGGACGTCAAAGGCTTTCCTTACGAACTCGGCATGAAAATCCGGGTCGAATACCGTAAACTCATGCAACGAAACGGAAGTTCGTACGCGCCGCCGGCAACCATCGAAAAGGCCGAAAAAGAAAATATAAACGTAAAGGGGCCCGACGGTCAAACCGCTTTGCAGTATATAATGTGCAGGCAAAATTATGATAATATAGCGCGGATGCTGATCGATAACGGCGCGGATGTGAACGTGGGCGACGAGGCGTCCTGCCCGCTGAATCGTGCGATCAGAGATAAAAATTACGTCTTCATAGAGTATCTTTTGTCTAAAGGCGCAAATGTCAATTTTTTCAGGTCTGAGGTCAAAGAGTGTCTGCTGACCGCCGTCGAAAGCGGAGAAAAGAAAATCTACGATCTGCTACTGAGCCGGGGCGCGGATCTGAAGCCGGACACCAAAGCGTTTGACACGCATTATTATACCAACAGCATTACCAATAACAATTCGAACCCGGGCGAAAGCCTGGCGTTGTTTATAGATCTGGCAAACAGAAAAAAACTCACGCCAAAGAAAATTCTGGAAATTAAAAACAATTTTTTAGAACGCGCAACTCCTGAAATTGTAAAGGTGTTGTATGAAAAAAAATTAATTTCTTTTGATAAAATCGACGCTTTTTCGATAATTAATAATTTGAATGGCGGAATTTCAAACGCGATGTTTTTAGCCGGCTCGTTAAAAATTTCGCCTTCGGATTTTTACGATGGAGTTACGAAATATTACAATGAAATCCGCTCAAAAAATTCTTCCGGCGAAATCGGTACAGATTATTCCAAACTTTGTATGACGGCGGTTAAAATAAAAAATGCGGAATACGCGAAATACTATTATTCGAAAATTGCAAACCCCGAGTTTAACTTAAAATCTTCGATTGTCGATTCGTGCATGCATTCGATGTCTCCTGCCATGGTAGATTTTGGAACCGATATTCTCGACTCCGAAAATATATCTGAAATTTACAATAAATGCAGTATGGCTCACGGTGGCGACAGTTCCGTGCATACTCTCGTAAATGCCGGTCGAATCGATCTGTTAAAAAATTTACTGGCAAAGCATCCAGGATTAAAAAGAAGATATTTTTCAGCCTCACTGATATATCCCGTGCTCGTAAAAAAAGATGTGGAGACTCTTAAATATCTAATAGCTAATATCGATGATATAAGCCGTGATTATAGCGAAGGGATAAAAATAGCCGAATGGCTGATAAACAACAGGGATGAAAAAATCGCCTCTATGTTC
Organism: bacterium UBP16_UBA6123; assembly: GCA_002423385.1. Classification (GTDB taxonomy): domain Bacteria; phylum Muiribacteriota; class UBA9980; order UBA9980; family UBA9980; genus UBA9980. The sequence goes on along the minus strand of DIVV01000030.1, from coordinate 15,128 downwards.
GAAGCGGTCGGGATAGACTTAAAAGGCAGCCATGGCGCCAAAGTATTGCGCAATTATATCAGTAAAGGCAAACGCGAGGAATTTATCAGCTCATTCGAAGCGGGCGTCGGCTCTGATTTTTTTAAATCCGAAGGATTGAGTTTTCTTTTTTCGGCTGCGATATGTAGCGATGAAGTGGAGTTTGTATCCTACCTTATAGATCGCGGCGCGAGCGTCAACGAAAAAGATTATGTGGGCGATGCATTAGGTAACGGTAATGTTAAAATGGCCAGTTATCTGGTATCTCGAGGGGCGGATTATAAAGACCTGAAATCCGCTCTGAGCTACGCTATAACAAATGAAAATTACGAGATGATAGATTTTATTTTTTCGCGCGGGCACAAAACCGATTACGAACATTATGGCCAGACGCCGGCGCTCGAAGCCGTTAAAACAGCTAAGGTAGAGCTTGTCGAAAAGCTTATTGAAAAGGGGATATGCCTGAAATCGCCTTTTAGAAATACCGGGGATGATTTCAGGGTGGGCGCGAGCGACAGATTTCATTTTGGCGGAATGAGGGGCGTAACGAAAAAAGAAGAAAAATCGACTCTGCTGAATTTCGCGATTGACGGCTTTAATCGTGAAATGGCGGTTCTTTTGGCGAAACATGTTGACGATATTAACGTTTCCGGCTCGAACGGAAAATGCGCGCTGGAACTCGCCGTCGAAAAGAATTTTACCGAAGTCGCGCTCGAGATAATAAAAAGAAAGGAATTCGACGCCGGATCGAAAGGAGCGCAAAAAGCGTTTTTCACGGTCGTTATATCTGAAAACGCACCGGTGATATCGGCGCTCGTCGAAAAGGGCGTAAAAAAAGATTTAATCGTCGATCATAAAATCATAAAGGAAACAATCGAGCGCGACGGCCGCGGCGCGGTGCTGGCGGCGATAGCGGAATTGCGTAAAGCGGGTAGAAACGCCGACGATATATATAAAACGCTTATGAACGCCGGCGTTTCATCTGGCGAAGTCCTCCTGGATGCCGTAAAATTAAAAGCCGACGATTTAATCGATTTCGCTATTAATGCCGGCGCGAGCGTGAATTACAAGCATTCGGACGGCCGGACGCCGATTGTCGTCGCTATCGAACAGGCAAATACATCAGTTGGCGATAAACTGCTGGCGCGCGGCGCCGATGTGAACTGCCTCGATCCTTACCAGCGGCCGCTTATCGTTCTGGCCGTCCAGAAGTGCGGCGTGGAAACGGTTAAAGCGCTCGCGGAACGTGGCGCAAAACTTGACGCGGCCACGCCATACGGTCTAACGGCATTGTATGCGGCGTTAAAATCCGGCAAAAATGATTCCGCGAAATACCTGGCGGGCGCCGGAGCGGACCTTAAAAAAGTTATGATTATGGCCATCAGAGAAAAAAATATAGACGCTTTGAAATTCTTGCTGGATAATGGCGTCGATCCGAACGTTTCGCAAAACGGAGTTTATCCGCTGCTGGTCGCAAGAAAGGCCGGAGCCGGCGAACTCGCCGATCTTTTAATCGCGCGGGGCGCAAATATCGATATAGAGAAACAGGCGGCCGTTGATGAAGAGGTTTTTAAAAAACTTGAAATGAATCGCAATGATGAAAATAAAATGCTCGAAATACTCAAAATATTGCCCGATGTAAACATCAAAAATTCAAACGGGCATTCACTTCTTGAGTCGAGACTCTCTTCATCGTTATGTCCGAGAGTTATTAAATATCTTATCGACCGGGGCGTTAATTTGAACGACGTGCTGTCAAACGGTGAACCCGTCTTCATGAGCCTTGCCGGATCCAACTATTATTGCGAACTTATAAAAGATAAAATCGATAGGTTCGATAATATCAAGGCTCTGAATTCAGATGGCCAGACCGCTCTGTTTTCGTGCGAAGATGTCGAAATGATTGGATTAATCGTAAGTAAGGGAGTCGATGTAAATCAGAAGGATAACGACGGCAATACCCCGTTAATGTGGAAATGTCAGCGTTGTCAAAGGATTTCGGCTATAAAAAAACTCATTGAATGCGGCGCCGACCCCGGAATAAAAACTCCGGACGGAAAAACTTTGCTGATGTTGATAGCCGCCCGGGATTTTTCCGCAAATAAGCTCACGGCCGAATTGATTAAACTACTTCAATCGCGCGGAATCGATGTCAACGCTAAAGATAATACCGGCAACAGCGCTCTGCATTACGCTTGTTCGAGAGATGATAAGCACGATATCGTCAGCGCCCTGCTTTCGCTCGGCGCGGATGTTAAGGCTACCAACGCTAAAAATCAATCCGTTCTGGCGTGCGCCATCGATAATATTTATCAGATGAAAGTGCCGATGATGCTTATAAAAGCAGGAGCTAATCTCGATATCCACGTTCATAAAACGCTTGAATCGAAAGGCTTTCATGAGCTTATGAAGTGTAGAAACGACAGAATGCTGAAATTTCTTGTCGAAAAAAATATAGACCGTCTTCCAGAAATAAACGAAGAATTCTTAAAGAGCATGTTGACCAATTATCAGACTAATAGAGCGATTAATCTTATTTTATTCATGGCCAAAAAACGCGGGCTCGATCATGAAATATTGTGGAACCTGTTTTTTGAAAAAATAAGCTCGTCCGGCAATGACGTGGCGCAAATAGTATTTAAAAACGGAGACTACGAATTGATCAAATTTCTGGCTGCGAAAGGCGTCAAGCTCGAATACAAGAACAATTACAATGATGCGCTCGATATGGCCGCTGAAGCAGGAAACGAGTGCGTCCTGAAATATCTGTTAGAAGACGTCAAAATGAAAGCCGATTCGGAAAAAATACAAAAACTTATCGACATGGTCCGGCACAATTCTGTTCCCGCTATGACATACTTAATGGAAAAACTCGGTGAAACTGATGAAGCGCGGATTTTAAAGAATGCGATATTTAGAATGGTGGATGAAGAAAATATTGAAGACCTGAATGAACTGATGAACCATCAAAAGACTCCAGAGAAAAAACACGATTGCCTGATGAGTATTTTAAATACGGCGGCCCAGTATGGCCGTGGCGACCTGTTTAAAAGTACTTTAAATACTTTTGGCTCGATCATGGACAGCGAGGACATCCAGCTTATCGATAAGAATGGATGGCGTAAGTATCTGGATTAGGCGCTAACGAAACCGGTTATTATTTTAGAAGGTTATTTATCGACTGGCGTTTAAAAACTGTTTATAAATAAAGGAGATAATATGGTTAAAAATCATGGATCGATAATATTAGTTCATATCTTACTGGCGGTTGTCTTATCGTATGGAGTATCGTTTGCCTCGGATACTTCTGAAATGACCGTAATCGCTTACAGAATCGATGGCGGGCAGAAAAATTCGACGGGTGAAGTAAGGTCTTCCTATCTGGTTGGAACGACCGTTTTAAAGAAACTCGATGAATATAAACTTCCAGAGCAAATTAACGATTATTTTACTTCAAGTGAAGTAATTGTTTTAGAGTCCTCTTCTTTAAGCGGCAATGTCGATCCAGACGAACTGCGCAGTTTTATGCTTCCGAATTTTGAAATTAAAAAGCTGTTCAAGCCGGATATCTGGACAAAATTAGATGAAAGATGCCAGAATTTAGGAATTAACCTTGAATATATCCCTTTTAAACCATTCGTTATTGCGATAATGTTGATTGAAAAAGATATCAATAAATCACTGAAGGATAGTTTAGAAAAGTATTTTTATAATTCAGCCAAAGAAAAGGCAAAATCCATAAAATTTCTCGAAACCAGTATTTCACATATAATCGACAAAATGCCTCTTGAAACTCAGGTTTTATTGGTTGAAAAAGTTATCGAAGATACCGGAGAACTGGCCCTGGAATTGGCGGCTACTGAAAGAGCGTATTTGTCCGGTGATCTCGAAGAAATCGAAAAAGTGACGCGTATCGTTTCGAAAAATAGTTTATTTGCCGAAGCCGACAAAATAATACACCGAATTTTTATCGATGAACGAAGCGCTTTCTGGATGCCGATGATAGAAGATCATATTCAGAACGGCGGAGCATTCATCGTTGTAAATATCATGAATCTGGTCGGCAAAGATGGGCTCGTCGAAAAGTTGCGTAAAAAAGGTTATCGCCTGACGGATGTGAGCGTAATAGGCAAAGAATATAAAAAATAGGCGTTAAAATTTTCGGCAAAATTATTTGACGGACGTTGACTTATAATTGCGCTGCATGTTCTTTATTTCAATTTCTATTGACATTATAAGCGAGTTTTGATAAGATAGTTCCAGGTTTTTTTATCGCGCTCGCATATGCCCGGCTTTTAAAAAACGGAGCGCACGGTGCCTGAAATTAAAAGACTAAAGACCATGGAGGCAATTCAATGAATATAAAGTTCCTGTTACTTATCACGCTCCTTTTTATAATATCGGTTACGGATTGGTCCGATTCATTCGCCGGGCCCGAAGAACGAAACGCGCCGCTCGCCGAAATCAAGCCGGGCACTTTCGAATTTTATATGAAATCGGGGCTCGATTTCTTCGGCGCCGAAAAATTCGACGCGGCCCTTCTTGAATACGAAAAGGCTCTTAAATTAAGGCCTCTCGACGTTGACGCGCTTTATAATACTGGCCTTGCCTATCATCACAAAAAAGAATTTCAGCGTGCGCTCGATTATTATTTAAAAGCCTTAAGCGTCGATAAAAAGCATTTCGCTTCTAATTTAAACGCCGGTATCGCTTATGACGATTGCGGCCGCGGCGGCGAGGCGCTCGACTATCTTTTAAAGGCAGTGTCTATCGAGCCTGGACGTTTCGAGCCTTATTACAACCTTTCAAATATATATCTGGCGCAAAAAAAATATGCGGAAGCCATCGATGCTTGTAAACGCGGGCTGGCAGCCCATCCGATGCACGACAGGCTTCACAATAATTTAGGCAACGCTTATTTTAATACGGGCAACGCGGCCGAAGCGCTCAACTGCGCTAAAACCGCTTCAACGATAAACCCGCGCAACGAAACCGCGTTTTTTAATCTCGGCACTTACTATGAAGCCGCGGGCGATGCCGCCAATGCAGCCGTCTGTTATAAAAAGGCGATTGAAATTTCTCCGCGTCATTATGAGGCGCTTTTGAACCTCGCCATACTAGAAGCGGAAGGCGGCAATTTAGCGGCCGGCGAAATACTGCTGATGAAAAATAAGCTGATAAAGCCTTCCGACGCCCGGGCGTATTATAACCTCGGCGTTATATACAAGATGAAAGGCGAAAAACAAAAAGCGCTCGCCGAATTCAAGTCCGCGCTCGAACGCGACGCTTCTTACTCGGGCGAGCTGACGCCCTTAATTAAATCGTTGGCCGAAGGAAGATGATTGCTATATGAACGTTTATAATTTTAAAAAAAATAGCTCAGGCGCCTCAGGCGCGCATATTTGCTTTTTAGCGGCTTTGATTATATTATTTCCGTCCTGTTTACACGCGCAGGATCAAGCGCCTGACGGCGGAAAATATGAATCGTCGCCGGCCTCCGATCGCGCCTTAAGCGGTGCGATGGCTATGATCAACGATCAAAAATTCGGCGAGGCGAAAAAAACGTTAAAGGAAGCGATTCAAAAAGACCCGCTTAACGAGCTTCTGTGGCTGTCATACGATAGCTGCGTAAGGAGCGAGATGCTCGCTAAAAATCCCGCGGAAATAAAGGGGGCGGACGCCGTGAAAACGGATGAGACGGTGGATATTCGAAACGCCGTTAATAGCGGCAAAACAGCGCCTGACGGGGCTGAATTTACAAAAAACCGGCCTGCTCCGGTTATTTCAAACTCCGCCGCGCTGGCCGATAAACCGCTTAAGCCTGATACGAATGAAAATGAAGAAGATATCGACTGCACCATACTCGACGCCGATTTTTCCGGCGGCGTGGCCTCCGGCGATCTGGCCTGCCTTCTTAACGACACTTTTAAATTCATAAATGCCGGCGGCGAATTCTATTTATCCGCGCGCGCTAAAGATAAAAACGCGACCGTGTCGTTTTCATTCAATATATCTAAATTTCCGAAAAAAGTTAAGCTGCTTATCTGTCACAGACTCGTAAAAAAAGACCGGTTTTTATCCGCGGCGGATTTAGTTATCGATTTAAACGAACATAAAGTAAACTACGATTCGATTAAGCTCGGCAATAAACCTGAAATAAGCGAATACGATATAACGAATATGTCTAAGATCGGCGCTAATATACTCACTCTTAACGTCGAAAATTCCGCTCACCCATACCTGTTAAAAAACGTTAAAATAATGCTTTACTTCAAAGATTAATTATGACGTTTAAATCATAATCGAAAGCGGGTTTTATATTGGAGTAAAATGAAAAAATAATTTCGCCGCCATGCCTGTATTCGCAATATTTATAAACCTCGCCCGCGCACGCGGCGGTCTCAAAATTTGGGGTCGAAATCATAATAAACTTTTCGTTTTTTTTAATTTTAAAGGGTTCGTTCTTTTTAACTATCTTCAATCCGCTCAGGCGGTTAACGCCGAAAATTTTAGCTAAATATTGCATTACCGGCGCGCTGCATTGCTTATCTTCGCTTTCCGTCAAATACCATTTTATGCCCTCCGGTATGCGCCGCGAATTGGAAAGCACGCCGAGATAAGTATCTTTAAGCTCGTCAGAAGAGCATTTTGCCAGTATCTGCCGCTCGCGCGAAGGCGAAAAACCCAGGCCGTCGTTTTTTAATTTTTGAATATTTAATGATGTTTTAAACCGCTTATTCAATAATTTAATTAAAAGCGAGTCGATATTGTCTATAACAAGTCTCAACCTCTGCACGGCGTTTTGCATAAATCACCTTCCCGTTGAATTTCGTTTTTGTACCGCGACGTGCGATAAAATTACGATTCAAATAGTCTGAATTTACTTTATAGCAATAAGAATCGAACGAATTTTATGTTGACAATCGCGTCCATATTATGTTACATTATCGTCGTTTAAGAGTCAAGTGGTATCGCTAAATATTATTTGAATATCCGCAAATTATTATTTTAATAAGGAAATGAGAGTAAAAATGAAAATTAAATCCGCTATATTATCGATTTTAATTTATTCTTTTACAACGCTTGTTGTCTGTCCTTTTATTTTTATCGCCGCTGAATGTGCTACCGCGGCTCCTCACGACGCGGCTGTTTTCATCGAATTCGCCGAAGAAGATTATGATAACGTCGCCTGGGACTCGCAGGAGAATATAATCGTGGGCGGCGCCGCGGATATTTCATCCGAAGATATGACCCCCGAAGTTCTTATTTCAAATGAAGGCATCGACTATGAAAGCATTATCCAGACGGCGCTTACCGCATCGCGCGATATCCGCAAGATCAATTTAAATATTAAAAATAATGAAAATAATCTTTTAATCGAAGAAATCGCCTATAAGCCGAATTTTACCGTTAAAATGGATAACGACCATAACTACAGTTACCAGTTGAGCCAGAAAGTCGCCGATTTAGTCGATTTATCGGTCGATAAAAGCGATAACACAAAAAAAAACGACGACGGCACGCTTAGTTACTCGCTTTCGATCGATTTAAGAAGGCTCGACGACAGCGACCTGAAGATGAGCCGCCTGGGGTTCAACCGGGATCTTTTAAGCTACGCTAATGCTCGCGAAAATTTTAAACTGCGAGTTGTAAGACAATTTTACGAATTAGTCATGGCCATCGAAGAATATAGAGTCCTCAACAACTCATGCCAGCGCTGGTATGAAATGCTCGATTACGCGCGCTCTAAATACGAACTCGGCTTAGCTAATAAAATCGATTACCTTAACGCCGAAGTTAACCTCGCTAACGCTCAAAACGCTCTTTTACAGCAGGAACAGAATATACAGACGCTTAAAGAGCAGTTTTTCGATCTTACCGGCTGCGACGCAGGCGGCCTGGGCACCAATGAAATACCTCTCAAATATAATATAACGTTTGAAAAAATGGCGACCGAAGAAATAGAAAGCATTCTTGCAAATAAAGATAGATCATTAGTCCGCGAAGACGTCGAAGCCGAAAGAGTGGCGCTTCAAATAGCCCTCATCAAATATTTAAAGGCTAAAAAACAGGCGGCGCCGCGGCTTAATCTTAATTTAATCAAAACCGATTACGACGATCCGGCGCGCGAATCCGATTTCAGCTCTTCACTTACTTACCGCTTTAATGTGGGGCGTCAGCAAAATTCCGTCAGCGAATGGATAGAAAAAAATAATTACGAACTTAAAAAAATAGCTCTCGACGAAATAGAAAAAAACGTGTCGATAGAACAGCGCGACGCCCTGCGGCGAATCAATTATATCGAAAAAGCATACGAAATAGCGGCTAAAAGCCTTAAACAGGCTTATGAAAATTATGAATTCTCCAAAATCAGCTTTCAAAAAGGCCTGATATCCAATATCGATTTGCGCGACGCGCAGGATAAACTTACCAGCGCGAAAAGAAGCGTGGTTTCACTTATAATATCCCATAAAATAGCGTGCCGCAAATTTTATTTCGTCATGGGTAAAGATTTATAATTACAGGATAAAATTATGGTTTATAAAAAAAACAAATTATATATCGTGATCACCGCGGTTCTGGCTGTTGCGCTTTTAGCGGCCGGCTGCTCGGATTACGCTTCCGATTTTTTTTCTTATTTATTTCACGGCGGCGGCGGCGCGACCGCTATGCCATACGAATTAAGCGTGTATAAAGCCCCGAAAAAAGACTACGATATTACTTTAAGCTCACAGGGCCTCTTAGAATGTATTAACGAATTGAGCATATCCTCTCCTGACGGCATCTGGGGCGCGCGAATCGAAAAACTCGCGGCTGAAGGAGGGATCGTTAATTCCGGCGAAGTCATCTGCGTGCTTAATACAAGTTCTATCGAGGAGACTTTGAACCGCGCGATGAACGAACTTTCAAACTCTGAAAACGAACTCGAAGATTTCAAACTCGTAAACGAGCTCGAAGACATGAGCAAGAAAGTAGAAATAGCTAAAAAAGACCTGCAATACGAAGTGAGTTTATTCAAACTCGGCGAAATTAAAAAAGGCGCCGACACTATTGAAGTGGCAATCAGCAATACCGGCATAGAAAAAAACCTTTCATTCATTAAAAATTTCGAGACCAAACTTAAATCACAAAAAGAACTTTTGAAAAAAGGTTTTTTAAGCTCCTTCCAATTCGCCGAACTCGAACTCGACTATCAGCGCAATATACTCGAGCTCGAGCAAAATTACAATAAACTTGAAATGCTCAAGGAATTGCCGCTGGCAGAAGAAGTCAAAAAAAACGAGACCACGGTTATCAAGCTCGAATTCGACCGCAAACTTGCCGCCAGTGAGTACAAAACCGCCTCTGAATTAAACAAGATAGAAGATGAAAAAAAAGAATTAAATATCAATGAAAAAAAACATAAAGTATCTCAGGCGCAGTCGATGATCGATAAGGCGCAGTTGAAAGCGCCTATAGGCGGCACTCTTTTATACAGCGTAGGCTGGATCGGCAAAACCAGAGTCGGAATGGAAGTATGGTCCGGCCTCGATATACTTAAGATAGTCGATTTACAAAATATGAAAGTAATAGTTAAGATAAATGAAAAGTATATAGATAACTTTAAAGAAGGCGCGCAGGCGGTTATAATGCCCGACAGCCAGCCCGGAAAAAAACTGAAGGGCTTCGTGCATTCGATATCCAGGCTCGCGCGGCTCAAAGATGAACGCGACCCTAAAGGTCCCAAAGAATTCGACGTGACGATATATTTTAAAGAAACTTCCGAAATAAAATTAGTTCCTAATATGTCGGCCAGCGTCGATATTATCTGCAGCTCGCTTAAAAATTCGGCGCGTATTCCCAGAGACTTCGTAGATGATAATATTATAAGGCTCGTATCGCCCGTAACTAAGAATATCGATATTAAAAAATTAATTAAAACCGCAACCGGATCAGACGGCGCGCAGGGAGCGAACGATACTTCGGAAACGGCCGCTGCGGCTAAGAAATTACCAGGGCCGTTATCGGCGTCGGGCGGCGAGTTGATAATGGCGGGTGAAGACGGCGACTACTATTACTTTATAAACTGTCCCGACGAATTAAGCGTTTTAATACCGCAAAAAGGAATCGATACCGTTGAAAATAATATCTGAAAAATATCGGTTTAAATTAATAATGCAAACGACGGCCGTTATTATAATGGTCCTTCCTCTCGCGCTCGTTTTTTCGTGCGCCGGCGTTATAGTCAATAACGGCGCGGATTCAAACGGATTATATACCGTCGCGCCCGTAGAGTTCGAAACCTGTATTCAACTTCACGGCGTTATCGAATCTCGCGAAAAATCCGAAATTTCCGCGCTCCATTCTGGAATAATAGAGTATTTAAGGCCGGAAGGCGATTTCGTGAAAAAAGGCGAGCTTATAGCGAAACTCGAAACCACCGAATTAAAAGATATGTTGGACGATCTCGTGCTTAATAAAAGAATAATCGATTTAGACTTTTTAATTAAACAGGACGAGCACGAACAGAAAGTCATCGAAAAAAGAAACCGCAACCTTTATGAGTCCATTAACATGAATAAAAATATAGTTGCCTACCGCCAGCTTAAATACGGCCTCGATTACGATCGCAAAATCGAGCTGGAGTACCAGTACGCGAATTCAGTTATCGAAATTAAAAATCTTGAAACCGAATTAAGCGAAAAAGAACAGTTGAAATCTAAAGGCTTTATTTCACAAAGCGAAATCGACGATTTGAAACAACAGATACATTCTAAAAAGAAGAGCAGCGAAGCGGTAAATCTCAACCTGGAAAAATTATTAAGAGGCGCTGATATTACAACGCTCGCTGAAAAAGAGACCGAGATTAAAAGCGACTCGCTGTCGGTGGAATTAACCATGAAGGCCTATGAAGTGGCTTTTAATTCGCGCGGCGCCATCAATAAAGGCCGGCGCAACCGTCTTTCCAATATCAATAAGAGCATAAGCAGACTTCAAACTATAATCGACGCCATATCAATTAAAGCGCCGAACGACGGTATCGTTATCTACGGTAAAACCTGGATAACCGAAGGTGAGCGCGAAAAAGTAAAGATCGGTATAAACGTATTTCAAGGTTGGGCTTTTATGAGCGTAGCCTCGCTGGATGCCATGGACGTTCATTTCAAGGTTAACGAAGTGGATATATCTAAAATTAAAATCGGCCAGAAAGTCGAATTCAGCCTGACCGCCGCTCCCGATAAATTCCTTCGCGCGCAAATATATGAAATAGCCAATATAGCTGCCGTGTCGGATTCCGACGCGAACCGCGTGTGTAATATAGTCGTTAAAGCCAAAATTGACGGCGAGGCGGCAAAACATAACCTTAAACCCGGAATGTCGGTTAATGCAAAAATAGCCAGCGGTGAAAAAAAGCGCGCGCTGTTCATCCCGCGCGCCTCGATTATAAACGGCGATTGCGTCAAAATGGATAACGGCGAAATACGCCGAATAAAAACCGGCGCAGCCGATCTTTTCAATGTAGAAGCGGTTTCGGGGTTAAAGGCCGGCGAAAAAATATTCGCGGCCGCTTCGCCGGTTAAAACCGGGCGCGTTTTAAGCGAATACGCGGCCGCGCGCAGGGGCGTTATCGCCGATTACATCAAAGAAATGGGCGAACTCGCACCGACAAATAAAACCAATATATCAGTTGGATTCTCCGGCAAGATTAATAAAATCGTCGCCGAGGGAACTTTTATTGAAAAAGGTTATGAGGTAGCGATTATAGACGTTAAAGAACGCGAAGAACGCTTAAAAGAAAAACAACTGCGTGAAAAGATACTCACTAAGGAAAAAAAGATAGTCGAAGAACGCGCAGCCGCGGATATCAGCGCTTTAGAAAATAATCTTAAAATAAAAAAAATCGATCTGGAAATATTAACCCTCGATTACGAAATACTTATAATGCCGCTGAAAAAAAATAAGCGCAAAGAATTTGAAATATCGATTCAATTATGTGAAAATGCCCTTAAAGGGATTGAAAACGAATACGAAACCAAGAAGGAAATGTCTAAAAAAGGTTATATTTCAGTTAACGAACTCAATAAAATAAGAGTGCGCCTCAATAGCTCGCGCGCCGCGCTCGAAGTGGCTAAGTATAAATACGATTATGAAAAGTCGCTCCCGCTTCCCAGTCAACTCGCTAAAGCCGTTATGGAACTTCAAAAAGCCAGGCTTAACCTCGAGCTCGAAGAGTTTAAACTCTCCAGACGCCGCCAGAAGTTGATTTATGATCTGGAAAAAAAGGGGATCGAAATCCGCTCAAACCAGTACACGCTTAAAGAATTGAAGAAAATCGTCGAGGACGCCGTCGTTAAGGCACCGATATCCGGCACGGCCGTTTACGTTAAAAAATGGTCGAATGAGGGAATGAAAAAAATAAAAGAAGGCGATATAACCCGCGAAAATATGACTTTTTTAGAGCTTTCAAACCTCGACAGCTTTTTCGTTAAAGCCAGCGTCGCCGAAGAATATTTCAATAAAATACATATCGGACAGCCGGTAATGTTTTATCTTCCATCCGCGCCCGATAAAAAATATGAAGGTAAAATTAAAGCCATCGGGCTTTTCGCTCGTGAAAAAGAGGAAGCGAATATTTTTTCGTCGAATAAAGACGACTTAACTATCGAGGCGCCTAAATTTTTCGATATCGAAATCGAAACGGCCGTTTATAATCCAAAGTTTCAACCCGGTATTTCAGTTAACTTCGAAATACCGCTCGAATCAAAAAGCGGCATTATTACCATAGCGCGTAAATTTTTATTCAAAGATAAACAGGGAGATTTCGTTTACTTAAAAAGCGGCGATAAAAAACGCGTTAAATCAGGACTGAAAAGCGCCGAAGATGTTGAAATAATCGAAGGACTCGCGGAAGGTGATATAATTGCTTACTGAGATATTAATCGACGGCGTATTAAACTTCTGGCGTAATAAATTACGCACATTTCTCACCATGCTCGGTATTATATTCGGCGTGGCCGCGGTTATCGCAATGCTGGCTATCGGCAACGGCGCTAAAATCGAAACGGTTCGTCAAATCGAGCTTTTTGGCGCCACAAATATTATTGTGCGGCCGGTCACGCTTAGTAATGAAAAATTGGAACAGGCCATTCGTAAATTATCTGAAGGCCTGAGTGTCGCCGATGCCGAATATATTAAAGCAGTCCTTCCATTCGTGGTAAACTCCGCTGCTTCGAGTGAATTAAAGGAAGCTAAGGTAAAATACGAGTCGATAGAGCCTAAATCGACGGTCGTCGGCATAGACGCTAATTACGCCCGCGTAGTTAATTTAAAACTCGCCGAGGGCCGCTTTATTGACGGATGCGATATTCAAAATTTCGAAAGAGTATGCGTTATCGGGCCTAAAATAAGAAAGGAACTTTTTTATAACGAACCCGCAATAGGCGCGATTATTAAAATCGATAACCAGCAGTTTAGCGTAGTGGGGGTTATCGAAGAAAAGACGGCCGAAAAAGGCTCAGCGTCCGAAAAGAAAATGCAGATTAAAAGTCGCGACGCCGAAACCGATATTTACATCCCAATAAGCGTCGCTGAAAAGAAATTCGTGCGCCCCGTCAAAGCCGGCGAAACTCATTCTAAAACACTTTATAACAGCGTTTCAGAACTTTATATAGAAGTGCGCTCCACCGAATGCCTCGCATTCGCTAAAAAAATAATAACGTCTATACTTAAAAGACGCCATTCGGACGTCGATGATTTCGAGGTTATCGTTCCGCTCGAAGTGCTCGAACAAAGTAAAAGAGCCGTCGAAATATTTAACCTGGTTATGGTTTTAATCGCCGGCCTGTCGCTGATCGTCGGCGGAATAGGAATCATGAATATAATGCTCGCTACCGTTACCGAACGAACCCGCGAAATTGGCCTCAGACGCGCAATTGGCGCGACCGAGAAACTCATTCTTTTTCAGTTCGTCGCCGAGGCCACGATAATATCAGTTATAGGCGGTCTTATAGGCATAATGTGCGGGCTATTCATAAGTTACGGCGTATCGGCCTATACCGGCTGGAGTACCTATACTACCGGCGGCTCGGTGCTTTTATCGTTTTCATTTTCAGTTTTTACTGGAATATTTTTCGGATATTACCCGGCATATGTGGCCTCTACTAAAAATATTATTGACGCCCTTAGATACGAATAAAAAATAATCGAATGCAATAAAACGTAATCAACAAATAGTTGATGATAAAATAATAAGATGTTAAGATGGTGACTGGATGAATATTGCAGATAATCTAAGTTATGTTAATCAGGAGATCGCGATTGCGCTTGAAAGAAGACTTGAGCGTTTCAGCGCTGCCGGACGCGAGTGCCTGTCTGGCAATACCGTCGAAGTGGCCGCCGCGTCTAAATATGTCGGCGCGGATACTATTATCGAAGGTTACAAAGCCGGACTCAGAATATTCGGCGAGAATAAAATCCAGGACCTAAAAAGTAAATACGAATTCATAAAAGCCGCACGACCCGATATATTAAATGATATAAAATTCCACGTGATAGGTCACCTGCAGACTAATAAAACACGAGATGCCGTGCAGTGCGCTGAAATGATCCAGAGCGTCGATTCGATCAAACTCGCTCGCATATTAAATGAACAATGCGAAAAAATAAATAAAAATATCGACGCGCTTATCGAAATAAAAACATCTACCGAAAATAGTAAAACCGGTATCGAAATAAACGACGCTCTGGAACTTGCCGCCGAAATAAAATCGCTCGATAGACTCCAACTCCGCGGAGTAATGACCATGGCCGTTTTTAGCGATAACGCCGATGAAGTCCGCGCCTGCTTCGTTAAGGCTTATGATTTTTTCGAAACCCTTAAAAATAAATACGGCGCCTGCTGCCGCTACCTTTCAATGGGTATGAGCGATGATTTCACGCTCGCCGTCGAATGCGGCGCTAACATGATAAGAGCCGGCCGTATCCTTTTTAAATAAATGTAAATCCCCCCTCACGTAAGACCGTTGTGATTGTTGTGACCGTTAAAACGCAATAACGCAGGGACGAAAGAACGGAAAAACGAAAGAACGAAGGAACGGAAGAACGAAAGAACGCGACGGGGGAAAAGAAAG
>DIVV01000235.1 GCA_002423385.1 bacterium UBP16_UBA6123 | reverse complement strand
TTGGTCCTTTCTTTTCCCCCGTCAATTTCGTGGCTTTTTTATTTTCAAAAGTTTTTTTGTAAAACTGCCACCGCCGCCATTTTCGTCGTCGTTGCCGGCGCCGACCGTGCGGGAAGTATTTTCGGCCTCAGGCGCATTCACCACCTCGGGCGGCGCTTTGCTATCGGCCTTAAATTCGGAAGCAACCGGATAATTCACGGCATCGGGCTGTGTTGGCAGATTGGTTGTTTTCGCCGCGCCGCCAGAAATTGAAATCTTATTCTTTTTATCTTTAATATGAAGTAGTTTGCCTACACTTTCGCTATGTTCGCCTTCGGCGGCGGGCCGCGGCATAAGAATATCGAATAAATCTAATATTCTTTTTTTAATCGAAATAAATGTTTCGGCCGAAAAATCTACGCGCCACAGAAGTATTTCAAGCAAAAATAAAAACATGGCGAGCTGTATCAGATAATTTCTGACGGCCATTCTTTTTGTCTTTACTTTATTCGGACCGCCTGATAACGCGGAGTAAAAATTATTTTCATCGATCATCCGGCCGCCGGTACCGCGCGCGATATCCGCTAAGATGCCGACGCCGGAGTCCGTACTGGCGTATTCGTCGGAATATGGATAGCAATATCCGAATACGCTATGGAACGATTCGCCGCCGCGGCCTTTCTGTGAAATTGAAAAGAAGTAATTACCTTCTTTTTCGAGTTTAACGCGGGCCGAATAAATTCCGGCGTTTGTCTGGACCACCTCGGCGGTTTTAAAGTTATTAGCGGCGTCGCTATAAGAAAGCGAAGAATCTAAAAAATTAATATGGCGCATATTAGAGTCGAGAGTTTTAATCGTTATATCGAGCATATCGCCGTCGCGTTCGGCGCTGCATATAATATTAGACGACGAATCGGGTCTTAAAAGATATTTAACGGTATTTTCGAGCATGAGCCCGAATTCGGGCCATTTAATAAAAGCGGCGCTCCAGCGGGCGTAAAGATCGAACATGAATCCGGCGGTTTTACCGAGGCCGCATTGAATGACGGCCAGCAGGGGATCGCCGTTTTTCGCCTTCAGATAAAGTGTGGCGCTCGGTTTTATAGTCGAAGCCACATATCCTTTCAGTTGCGGCATACCAGCGAGCGCGTCGGCGGATATAGACGCAAAGACCGGATGCGTATTAACGGGAATCGGCGTAAATATTTCTTCGACGATAAGTTTACGAGTGCTTTTAAGAGTTTCCTGAACGAATATTGAAGGCAGCGCGCCGGCTTCTTCGCAATAATAAAAGCGCCCGCCGCCTTTTTGCGCAAGCGAGTTAAGAAACGGAACGTCGGCGTCGCGCCCGAGCGCCACGCAGGAAAGCGTGACTTTAGCGTCTTTGAATTTAGCGGCCAGCGCGTTAAAATCGGCTGATGATGTAATGCCGTCGGTTAAAGCCACCAGGTGCCTGGTAGTCACCTTCTCCTTTTTAACCTCGTTAAAAGACTCCTCGAGGGCGCCGTACATGGAAGTGCCGCCATCGGCCACCAATTGCGCCGTTTTTTCAATAACATCGCCCTTATCCGCGGCGCTTACGGGCAATGAAACCCACTTATAATCATGATCGAAGGCCATAACGCCAATGCGGTCCTTGGGCAGCAGCAATTCAATAGAGGCTATTACGGCTTCTTTTGCCAGATCGATCTTAAGCATGTTATCGCTAGAAAAGCCGGTGGACATTTCGGCCATCGATCCTGATTTATCGATAATAAAAATAATGGCGCACGATACGACTTTAGCCTTATCTTTAATATCCATGGTAACGGGCGCGAGATCTTCGAGCGGCGTCTGCATATAACCGCCGTTGCCGAAGGAATTATCGCCGCCGGCCATGATAAGACCGCCCCCGAAATCGCTCACGAAGCTTTTAAGCGTTTTAACCGCGCGAAACTTCATGTCGGTAAAGGCTACGTCGTTAAGAACGACGAGTTTATAATGCATAAGCTCGTCTAAATTAACCGGAAGTTCTGAGGGCTCTATAACCGAAATCTGATATTTCATATCTTCGAACAGAGCGGTTATATAAGGCGCCTTTTTGATCGAGGAGACCAGAAGTATCTTCGGCGTGCCGACGACCTCGCAGAACGCATACATCGTGTTGTTATGAGTGTTTTTATCGGCGGCGTTTTCTATAAAAGCGGTGTAGCGGAAATAACCTTCGCGATCGATAGAATCGTTGAACTTGAAAGTGTTATAGCCGCGGCTTAAATTAACCGCGCTGTTTGATATTAAATGATTATCGCGGTAAATCCTGAGCTGCGATCCCGAAAGCCCGTCGCAATTTTTAACTTCGATACTGAGTTGTCCTTCGAATTTTTGATTAACAAGGTTAGTGGTTGGCACTTTAATCGAAGTGAGTATGACTTCATAACTCAAAGCCTGCTCGAAGCGAAAGGGATAAACTTCGATATTAGCGCCTTTAAGGCGCCCGATGGCGTTTTTATAATCTCCGGCGGTCTGATTTCCGTCGGTAAGTAAAATTATTTTATTATCAGCGTCATCGTTAGCGAGCGCGGCGCCAAATTCAAGGGCATTTTGAAGATTGGTGGCGTTATTGAGAGTCAGCGCGCGGGGCGGGCGCATAAATATAGACTTAGAGCTCATATTGATTTTTTCGACGGCCGCCTTCGCGCCGAATGAAATATAGTGCGCGGCCGAATCGGGTATTTTAAGAAGTTTTTCGAGCATATTCGATGACGAACGGACGGCTTTTGCTATATTATCTTTCATTGACCAGGAATTATCCATGATAAGTATATAATTGACGCCGGAATAATTTAAAGGAAACTTAACGTCGAAAAAAGCGAGCAGCAAAGCCGATACTGCAAGCGCGCGCAGCGATAAAACCGCGTGTTTTTTAAACCGCGAGCTGTAGCGCAAAGCGGCCGAGCCGGAATATATTCGATAAACGATATATACCGCTAAGGTTATTGAAATATAAAAAAGCGCGGCCGATAAAATCAATTGCTCCCCTCCCTGCGGTAGAAAGTTCGATAATTTTGATAAATCCAGTCGAGCAGAAGTATAATTACGGCAAGAATCAAAAGCGGCGCGGCGTATGAAATGTGCGTACGCTCAAAATAATCGGCCGCGGCGGCAGGGCCATTGTTAACGGCGGAAGCGGAGGCGCCTTCGACGCCGGGCTTATTTTTAGAATTATAAAGCGCCGGCAGGACTGGTTTAACGGTTAAATTCCGAAGCGCTGGCGGGTTAACGAAAAATTCGAATAACGGCCGGCCGTCGGCGCTTTTATCGTTACGTCCGAATGCACGGTAAAGGCCGGCGAGCGTAAATCGCGGCGCTTTAACGAATTGAGCGTCCGGCGGCTGTGAATAAAGCAGGTTAATATCGGGCGGTAAAAAATCTCCGGCGGCGGCGGGTTCAACCGACACGTATTTAAAGTAAATATCAACCTTATCATTAATCGCCTTATATCTGGATAAATTAAAAAAATTCGCGCGGCCCGCGAAAAAATTATCACCGGTAATCTTGTTAGACTTAATAATATTGACAGCATTACAAAAAAATATTGGAAAGGAAATTTTAAGCGGAAAATTGGATAATTTAGGATCGAAAAAAACTGAAAGCACGCTTTTAGAATCGACGGATGTTCTGGCAAAAAGCGCGAACGCCGAAGAAGAATATACTATCTGGGTAAAATTACTATTAAGGATCGCCTTTTTCATTCTGTGAATATATAAATCGCTCAAATCGACGCTGCGCATATAAGCGAAAGGAAATTCAGGCGTTTTAACCGTGAGATCAAAAGCCTCCGGGCCGTATGCGAGGCCGGCAAAGCCTTCGGGCGGTTCTATTATTATAAAATTACGGCATTTATATTTATCAAAGACGAGCGCTTCGGCGCTGTCATCGATAATTACAAGATCATAATCGCGCTGGCGGTATAAAGATTTAGCGATATTGCCTTCGTATGAATCGCATATAACTTTACCGGCCGAATCCACGGCCGCCTTATAAAAATAAGGCGCGGGGCTCATAATAAGCGCCTTGAATATTTTTTGTTCAGATGATGACCATACTCTCTTATCGTCGGCCGAAAGAATGTCGCTGGTAATAATTTCGACGCCGGCATTAGAAGGCATGGCGCCGTATTTTTTAAAAATTTTAGATTCCTGCCCGCCGCCGGAAATAGTAAGAATGCCGGTTGAAACGCGCGCGCCGTCAATAAAAACCGAAGCGGGTATCGAAACTTCGTAATCGCAGTAATTTTTAACCGTATAAAATATATTAAAAACAGCCGAACCGCCTTCATCCGCCTCGGAAACCTCGAGCGCCGAAATGCCTATATTGCGTTCGCCATGGCCTGTTTTATGAAAAACCGCGGCTATTTTACCGCTTATTGCGGCCCCGCTCTCACGCCATGAACAAAAGTCCGAAAAAATATGTATTTCAGGATATTCGCCGTCGCCGGCGAGCCCTTCAGCCAGCGCGACCGCCGTTTTATAATCAGGCGCAAGATGCGTCGGAGCTATCATTTTAATTTTAAGCGCCGCCTCGGCGCGGTTAATTTCTGAATCAATAAGAAGTTTAGGGGTATCGCAAAATTCAATAACGCTGATACTCGAATTTAAATTCGAGTATATAACCCGGTTTGCCTCTTCTATGGCCTGATATAGGCGGGGCCTTCCCTGCGCGGCGTCGCGCGATGACATGGTAATGGAATTATCTATTAATAAAATCAGCTTTTTTTTAAGCGCCGACTGGCCGAACCGGCCGGGATTCATCAATATAAGCGCCAGGATTATCAAAAATATAATTTCAAGAAATAAAAGCATATTTGAAGTGAGTTTTTTAAATAAAGACGATCCTTTATTATCGGAAATTAATTTTTTAATAAAATAAAGGCTGGGCATCTTTTTATTACGCCGGTTCAATTTAAGCATATATAAAGCCGCCAGGGCCGGAACCGCCGCAAAAAAAACCGCATTAGAAAGCATCTGAAATTCGATCATCCTCGCGTGCCTCCATTAAAGCCGGTTTTAAGAAGAATTTCTTTCAGCGCCTGCAAATAATCGCCGCCGGTATTTGTTTTTTTATAAGCGCCGCCGTATTTAAGCGTTTTAGCCATCAATTCAGCGCAAAATTCCGAAACGCGTTTAGAATATTCTTCGGCTGCCTCGGGCGTAAGCGATATTTCGAAGGTCTCGAAGGTTTCCGAATCTTCGAAATTAAACTCGCCGGTATCCGATATTGTATAATCATCTTCACAAAGCGTCTGTATAAGGCAGAAATTTTGAGCTATGGCGGTTTTTGCTATAGAATCAATAACGCTGAGCTCGCCGTCGAAAAAATCGGAAATAACAAAGAGCAGGCCGCGTCTTTTAAAATTTGCCATAAAAGAATTCAGCGAACGCTCAATCTTTGTGGCGGGGTTTTTACTCCCTCCGGCCGCGGGAGTTAAATCAGATAGCTCCCTGAATTTAGCATTGATATTTACTTTTGTTATTTCAACGGCGTTTTTTACGGTATCGCAAAAGCCGGCAAGATAAATTTTATTAGAGCCGGCCGA
>DIVV01000094.1 GCA_002423385.1 bacterium UBP16_UBA6123 | reverse complement strand
CGGTAAAACCGTTATTGCACCGCAGGCGCGCGTGTAACGCGCGCCTGCAAACAGGCAAGCTGGCAAGAAAAAAAAAAAAAGCAGATAAACAAACAGCGAACATCAAGCAAATATCGAGCGAACATCGAGCAAACATCGAGCAAAATAATAGTAAGATAGCAAGAAAAAACTTAAAGGCGATCCGCTAACATTTTGCAAAGAACTTACTAAATTAAAGCATTGGCCAAAAAAGCTATCGACAAACTAACNNGGGAGAAAGGGTTGCTAACCTTTTCTCCCTCCCTGAAGCGTCTGAAAAATCAGTTATTGTTTTTTGCATCGTTAATTTTTTTAGCCACTTCGGTCACATAGGGTCTTTTAGCGTATAAAAGCAGTCTTAAAATAGAAGTTTTGAATCCGAGCGTGTCGTCTTCTTTTATTGCGCGGTCGAGGTTTTCGGTGTTTCTGTCGAGATAGAGCATTATATCGTCGCGTTTTTCTTCTACGTAGCCTAAATACGAGTGCTGGCCGAAGCCGTCGAATATCTGATCGGGCATCATCGCCTCGATGTCTCCGCATAAAATGAAGTCGTTGACGGCATTTTTGACGTTATAACCCGCCATAAAAGAATAGTTGATAGTATAATCCGTTTCGCCTTCGGCGCTCGCGGCGGTTTCATTACTTTTAGCCATGGAAAAAAGAACTTTTCCAATGATTTCGGTCGTATCGTCGATTATGCCGTTGCCGTCGAGGTCTAAATAATAGTGATAGATGACATCATCGGAGTAATGGAACCAGAAATCTTCGAATTTGATTTTAGCGATTTCGCCTTTCGAATCGGATAGAACATAGCCGCCGTTTAAAATGCGCCATGGGAAAGCGTCCCAGAATTGAGAAATTTTGAATGCGTATATTTCCCCGGTGTTTTTTTTATCGCTGAGATAATCGGATACGCTCTGGATATAGCCGGGTATTTCATTGAATAAATATAAATTAGAGCCCTGGGGCATAATGCCGAACAATCCCGTTTCGGCCGAATGATAGACAAGGTTTAAGCCGGCGCCGGCCGACGGGGTTTTACTATCGATGCCCGCTTTTTTTTCGAATAATTTAGTGCTGTATCTGTATTTATCGCCGAGGAAACCGAAATACCGTCGGCCGTCGGTTAGTCTGTAACGCCAGAGCGGCTTTTGAGATGCCTCGTCGATGGTATAAGTGTCGGCGTCAACGGAGCGAGCTATTTCGGGAGCGTTTTCAAGGGTGATTATCTTTATTTCTTCGGTGGCCGCGCGTGCGTCGATTAAGCCGGCAACGTTCTGGATATAATTCGAGCGTGATATATCGAATACCGCGCGTGATTTTTCGGATTTAGTGGAGGCCTGCGCCACTTTTTGATATGTGGTGTTTAAGAGTTCGTATTCATCGATATCGCCTTTTTCGCGGCGTTTAGATTTACACATTATCGCTTTTATCCGAACGTCGCTGTCGCCGGCTTGCAGGGTTTCGCCGCTTAAGAGGCCGCCTTCGGATATGGAGGCCTGCGACGAGCGGTCGATGTGGTAGCGTGTCGAATTAGACGACTGGGAAACGGATTCGTTCACTCTGTATATAACGTTTCTTTCAGGATATGAAAGCCGTGCGGTCAGGTAAAAATATAAAAACAGCCCGACGATGACGCCGCCGAATAACAGCACGCCGAAAAATCCGACTATCCATTTTCTGAGCCATACCGGCACATTATCGAGCCTTTCCCCAATTGTCATTATACACCTCTAACCTCTAACAACTAACAACTAACGACTAACGACTAACCTCTAACGACTAACGACTAACGACTAACCTCTAACGACTAACGACTAACCTCTAATGACTAACGACTAGCGACTAACGACTAACGACTGACGACTAGCGACTGACGACTAATAATTATTGAGTTTGTCGTCAAGTTTTTTATTCGATTCGTAATTTTTCTTTTCTTTTTTATCGCCCGCTTCATTTTCTTTATTTTCGTTGCCTGCGCCGTCTTTGCCGTCTTTAAATACCGTTTCGGAAGCTTTAGCTATGCCCTCGCCAACCGATTTAAGGCCTTCTTTGATGCTCGAACCGGCCGAGTGAATCGCATCTACTACCGACTGCCTGGTTTTATCGTCGTCATCGCTTCCGCTCGTGGCTTTTTCGCTGTTTTCCGTTTCGCCGTCTTCAGCGGCCGCGCTTTCATCTTTTAAATCGGCCGCCGCTTTTTTGGCGCTGCCTTTATTGGCCCAGTCGTAAGATTTAAGGAAAAAATCTCCCGTCATAAAGCCTAAAATCATGCCTATCAGCGAAAACGGCGCATAGAAGATGCTGGAGGTGAAAAAGCCGCCGAAAATAAATGGAGTCATAACGATCACAAGCGATAATCCTACTTTGAATTTAATACTTTTGCCGTTGATCCATTCGCCTTTTTTAAAATCTTCGCCCGAAAAATAACGGTCGATGACGCTTATAAAAAGCGCTATTACAAAATGACCTAAAAGCCAGTTAATCATTAATTACATCACTCCTTCTAACTTCCCGTGCGAGATATTTTAAAATGTAATATTTTTTTGCGGGCGGCATTTGAATGATTTCGCGTTCCAACGCCGCGACATCGCTGTAAAAGCGCCTGAGATAATTGTATTTATCGAAAAGGCATAATAACTTATTAACTATATTGAATTCGCTTTTAGCGAATGCCAGAACGAATTTAGCGGCGGCGTCCTGGCGGGCCATTTCTTTTTTTGCGTTCGTTTTAGGTTGTTCCAGAAGGCCTTTTAATTCGTGTAAATTATTAATGATATCGGGCATCGAAGAATGAAGATCCGATTTAGCCCGGGATATTTCAAATTTTGAAAGTTTATTGACGTCGAATCCTTTTTCGAGAAGGAAAAGGTCTTCGAATAATTGCGCGCGTTCGAGGATAAAAGAAGGGTTTATATGATAATCAATGAATTTAAGCGATTCGAGATTATCGATTATATTTTTAGCGTTGATAGCCACAGGATAGAGTCCGGCCGGAATTTCATCGGGGGGGTTATAATCTTGAGGTTTATAAAACAGTAAAGTGTTTTTATTTGCCGAATCGAAAAGCGATATTATAGTATGCGGGTATTGTATATAAAAAGATTGCAGCGCGGCAGGTATTTCGTCAACGAAAACTTTATTCAATATATTTTTAACGCCGCGTCCCGTTTTTTGAACGGAGTCCATTAATTCGGCCACGTAAGCGTCCGAGAGGATGTTGTCGTTTAAAGCGAGCTCAGATGTCATTTTTTGAACTTTAGCGATATCGGCGATCCGTCCGCCGGTCGTTTCAATGCTCATTGTGACGCTTTTCAATCTGTGAATTTTAGAAATATCGTCGAAATTTCTTAAATTGAATTTATATTCGATTACGGCCGCGTCATCTTTAGTTAAGAACTTAATTATTTCGCCGTATTTTTTATATGCGATATTTGCGCATTCGTCTAAAAAGGAGAATGGTTCGTATAAAAGTCTGGCGTTTTGCTGTTCGGGTGAAATTATTATGGAATAATAAGCTGAAGGCGGCATAAACAGATAATTCGGGTTATCCAGGTAATCGGCTATTTCGATTGAAAACCCCGTTTTATCTATATGGCAGATCGTTTCAGCCGGAAAAGATTCCAGTTTGCCGTATCCGAATATTTTTATTAAAACCTCGATATAGCGTTTCAATAAAAAACCGTCAAGCGTAAATATGCGTTCCGTTTTAAAAAGCCTTTTGAGCAGCTCGCCGGACTCGTTATCGTATTTTTCGTCGTATATGTCTTTGTAAGGCGTTTTGCCGTCATTACTTTCGCTCATTATTGGTTTTGCCCTTCATATAATTTGACGAATTCTTTTTTGGCTTCGTATTCGTTTATCATCGAATTTAAAATGCGTTCGCGCGCCGATATTTTAGCGTCGGATTTATAACGGGCCTCCGAATTAAAGTATCTTTCAAGCTCGCTCATAACTTTTTCAGCCGTTATGGGTTTGTAAAGTTCCTTTAATTTATTGACTTTATCGACGAAACTCAACTTTAAAAAAACTTCGGGTTTGCTAAAAAATTCTTCGGGCACCTCGAAATCGGCCGAGTATTCCTTGAGATTTTCGGCTATGCTGTGTATGGGCCTGCCTGTAAAGCGTTCGTCCTTTTTTTTGAATTCGATGCAAAGCCTGCCTATATCTTCCCAGTTATAGCCTTTTTTTCCGCCGCCCGAAATTTTTGAGATGAATTCTGAAAATATTCCGGGCTGCGCAGTGCCGCTTTTATCGTCGCCCGCCGCGCCGGCGGAGAGGTTTTCGCTTCCGGCCGCGGTTTTAGAGTTCATAAAATCGGTTTCGCCGTCAACTTTTAAAATTCCGGCTTTTAACTGCGGCTTAAGTTTGGTGTAAATAAGCGTTGAATAGTCCTGCCATGTTTCAGGGCCGGCCACCAGGTAGCGTTGATGAAAACGCTGTCTTAAAGCGGAATCGGTCGAGGTAGGTTCGTTCGTCGCGGCATATACCTGGCAGTTGCCGATAGGCTTTGTGAACATGCCGTCGAGAAACTGCATGGTTATATTTAATACGTCTTTATCGGAGCCGCCCATATTCGGATCGCCGCGCGATAGCAGAAGAAGATCGACGTCGTCGAAGAATACGAGCATTAATTTATTTTTCTGTTTCGTCTTATCGAGGCGGTCTAAAAGGTTTTTACCGGTTTTACCGTAATATTCGTCTTTAATGCGCTGGTCTATGGATATGAATTCGACCGGAACGCCGGTCTGTTCGCCGCGCTCCTGCAGGCGCGACATGGCGAGTTTGAAAAGGGAGGTTTTACCGGTGCCGGGAAGGCCGTCGAATAAAACGCTCCAGGAAAGCCCGCCTAAAACTGAAATGGGGTTTAGCATTTCGCGTGGATCGAATAACGCCACTCTGTCAACGTTTCGTACCACGCCGCGCTTCGAATCGCTGTTGCCGACGATTTCTTCGGGCGTCACTTTTACGAATTCAATTTTTTGTTCGGAAGTTGAGTATTGCGAATCGAAATTAGATATGCTGATATCTTCGCCTTCCACTTTAAATACGGTGTTAGAAACGAAAGATAGCAGATCGTCTGAAAACTTTTTACGGTTGGCGACGCAGGCGTTTTTAAGCAGGAGGAAAAAATTACCGGAAAGCCCGGTGAAGTCTATCGAATCTATTATTATTTTTTTGCCGGCTTCGTCGGCGGTATTTAAAGCGTGGACGTAATCGCATAAAAGCGTTACTAGAGTGTCGATTTTACCTTTGCTGAATATGAAATAATCTTCGGCGAGTTTAACGGTCGGGAGGTTTTCGCGCGAATTTACGCTCAAAATAAGCCCTGTTTTAATTGAAATATAGCTTGCCATGGCAAAAAGCGAATATGTCGTAACGAATTCGAGAGCGTCGCGGAAGCGGCGTTCGTCGCGTCCGGCGGGCGTATCTATCATCTGTTTTAAGCCGGTTTTTGCCTCCAGGAGCTCGAATATTACAAAATAAATACCGAGGCCTTTTCTGATAGCGCGAAGGGTTTCGGCCTCTTCTATGGTGTGAAGGTACTGTTCGTCGGGCACTACTTTCATAACAAAATCGAACAGATTGATCTTGCGCTGGTTATATAAAATATTGGTCATGCGGAATTCGCATTCCGGCAGGTGTTTTTTTAAATCTTCAGCCGATATCGGATGAACGTTATTGGCTGCGCTTACGCTACTCAATCAACTCTCCCCCTTCTAAAAGGCCGTATATTTTAGCTGGTTTTCCGGCTTCGTCCTTATCGCGCAGAAACTGCTTTAATTTAAACGGCACTATCATGTAATTATAAACGAATTTATCTGAAAAAATCTCGCGGCTGTTAGCGTAGCCGAATAAATTATTGTAAAAGCTCTTTAAAACCGAGCTTTCTTTGATAGTTTTAATTGAAACCAGCCCGGAGGCCTGAAATTTAAATATGAACGGGTTTTTAGGCTCCATTGCGATTAGCTTATCGATATTTTCTTCATTGAGGGTGTCCGGCGAATAATATGGTCCTATAGTGTATTTGAGTATGAGTTTCGGATGAATTTCACGGTCGAAATTATCTAAATGATGTGCGAGGCGGAATAAATCCTGCTTGTAATAATCGCGGATTTCATTTAAAAACGGGTGGCCTTCGCGCTGGTGAAGTAATTTTAATGCGCCGGAGTCCTGAGTGAGCAGCATAGAGTAAAAGTGAAAGATATTATACCGCTCGTCGAAACCGTAAAGTATTATTTTATATAATTTCTGGCCGTCTTTTTCACCTATAAGCTCCGGCCGGTTGATTTTATATTCGGAAATGATGCTTTTTTTATCTTTGATATATGAAAAGTAATTATATTTGGCGTAGGAAAGCTGCTCGCGTATCGGAAATTCGCCGTGGAATACGCTTTCGACGGCGCTTTTTATAATTTCTTCGGGCGGTTGAAGAGCGCTTAACTGCGCTGCCGCCGATTCGTGGTCTTTTTTAAAATTCCACAGATCCGTAAAATGCGGAAAGCCGGATTCGGTGGGGTCGATAGAAAGCGAAGTGGCGTTCAATCCTTTGTGCTGCAGAACGAATTTTCTTTTAAGCGCGTTGAAAAAGAAGATAAGCTCGTCTAAAAAAGCGCAGAAATCTTTTTTAGTATCGAAGCTGTCCTCGAGCGGCGCTTTGAATGAGTAAGTCGAGCTGTTGTAAAAAAGGTCTTTTAATTTTGAAATGATTAAAGTGATGCGATTTATGTAGTTACTGATATCTTCGGGTCGAAGTGACTTGACATTAACCTCGCCGGTCTTTAAATTAAAAAAATTAGCGAGGTTAATGTCGGGGTTCGCGGAAGAATTTACGTTTTTTTCTTCATCGCGTGTATCTGTATCGTTACTATTGCCGTTATTATTATTTGTACTCATAAGTGGATACGCCCTGAGCGTTTACGATATAATGGATTAAAGATTGGATTTTTGGCATGCGCGAGGTGAAATGATACGCGCTTAATAGCCTGTCGTAAGCGATTTTGGCAAGACCCATATCGTTGGCGTGGATCGTGACTATTTTCATTCCAGATTCGACGTAATCGCCGATTTTCTTATCGAGAGTAACGCCGACGGCGGGATCGATGGCGTCTTCTTTGGTCGCGCGCCCCGCGCCCAATATCATGGCGGCGTTGCCAATTTCCATCGCGTTAATTTTTTCGACGTAACCTTCGTGAGTCGAGAGAACTTCGACTTTGAAGCGGGATTTAGGAAGTTTATCGTAATCGTCGACTACTGAAGAATCGCCGCCCTGGGCCTCTATCATGTTTTTGAATTTATTGAGCGCCATGCCGGAGTCGAGCGCCGATAAAAGCATCGACTTGGCGTCTTTGTAATTGCCGCAAATATTGCCGCAGATTAGCATCTGGGCGGAAATTTCTATGGCGAGTTCTTCGAGGTCGGAAGGTCCGCGCCCCTTGAGCGTGTCGATAGCCTCGATGACTTCGATAGAATTACCTATGGCGCGGCCTAACGGCTGGTCCATATCGGTAATTAAAGCTATGGTCTGGCGCTTCGCGCCGTTTCCGATTTCGACCATCGAGCGCGCTAAAGCGATAGCTTCCTGAGGCGTTTGCATAAAGGCGCCCGAGCCTGTTTTAACGTCGAGGACTATCGCGTCCGCGCCGCCGGCCAGCTTTTTACTCATTATGGAGCTGGCGATAAGCGGAATCGAATCGACGGTGCCGGTCGAATCGCGCAGCGCGTACATTTTTTTGTCGGCCGGCACTAAATTGCCGGTCTGGCCTACTACGGCTATTTTATATTTATTGACGTTATTTATGAACTGATCGGATGAAAGATTTATCTGGAATCCGGGTATCGCTTCGAGCTTGTCGAGAGTGCCGCCGGTGTGGCCGAGGCCGCGTCCGCTCATTTTAGCTACAGGAACGCCGCAGGCCGCGCAAAGGGGCGCTACAACAAGAGTGGTTTTGTCGCCGACTCCGCCTGAGCTGTGCTTATCGACTTTTATCCCTTCTATTTTGGATAAATCAACCATATCGCCCGATTTGGCCATTGTTTCGGTTAAGTATAAAGTTTCCTGCGCGTTCATCGACTTAAAATAAACGGCCATTAAAAAAGCCGCCATCTGGTAGTCTTTTATTTCGCCGCTTACATAGCCCGAAACCATGAACTCTATTTCTTCGCGGGATAATGTGCCTCCATTCCTTTTCTTTAAAATTACATCATAAGGCCGCATATAAATTACCCCCTAAAATTAATCTATGGCAAATTTTAACATATAAAAAGTTAAAAATCAATTATTTTTAATTCTTTATTTAAAATAAGGCCGGCATAAAATTAAAAGTCCCGCTTAACTACAAATATAGCAGCGGGGCTTTTATTATTAGTGATTTAATAAGGGTTTTGTCTTAATTGGATTCGCGCGTTAAATCGTCGTTTATCTCTGATGCGCGACGGCCGATCTGGTATCTTCCGGCGGCCTCGGGATTTTGCGCCGCTATTTCAGGCCAGAAGTAAAGGACTAATTTTTTATAGGTCGGCGTCTGTTTTAAACCGCCGAGCGAGCCGCTGTGGCTTCCTTTTGAAATTACGGCGTTAAAGGCTTCTTCGCCGCTGTAGCCTTTGCGAAGCACCAGGTATTTAGCTATCACGGCGCCGGTGCGATCGCAGCCCCAATTGCAGTGAATGTAGGCGCCTTCTTCGATCATGCTCATCAGTGCATCGGTTTGTTCGTCGTCGGGAACGGTTTCGGAATTCATACGGCATGCGTAGAAATTGATGTTGAGCTCGTCGCAAAATTCTTTTATTAACTTTAATTCGCGTCCCTGGTTTACGGGAACGTTAAGCGCTATAATATTTTTAGCGCCGATAATTTTTAACAGCATGAGGTACTTTTTAACGCGTTCAGGAGTATTTTTGAGCGTGATCGGATTGAAAAGATTTCCGCCAGCGAATAGTTTATTATCGATAACGCGGAAGTTGTAAGGATATTTGCCCGAGCCTTTAACGTCGTCGAATTTGATGCAGGCACTTGGTTCGGGGCCTTTTAAAGAACGGTTAAGGCGTTGGTCGGCCTTTGCGTTTTCTTCTAATTCGCCGTCGCAAAAACCGTCGGATGTGATTTCGCCGGCCCGGTCGCGGTAAAAGTAATTATGGTAGGGGCTCTTTTCGATATAAGCGGCTGAAGCGAGCCGGTGAGCCGAGTCGGTGCCGCCCGCAAAAGCGAAGGCGCCCGGCGATAACAATGAAAGTAAAAGAGATATGGTAAACAGTTTGGAGACTGATATCAGATTTAACTTATTTTTTTTCATACACCATCATTAACTATAATTATTTTTTTGGATAAATCAAAATAAATTGATCGGTTTGATAATTCCGTCAACCATCGACTTAATTCCAGATATGTTAATTATATTATCGTTCGTAAATTCGATATCTTCAGTAATATTTTTACATTTTTCAGAAATTTTCACGAAAATTTCGACTACTTCGGGATCGAACTGGCTGCCTGCGCATCTTTTGATCTCTTCGAGCGCCGTTTCGTGCGAAAGTCCCTGGCGATAGGGGCGCGTGGAAGTCATCGCGTCGTAGGTGTCGGCGAGAGCTATTATTCTTGAGCCGAGCGGTATTTGAGCGCCGGCAAGTTTGTCGGGATAGCCGCGGCCGTCGAAGCGTTCGTGGTGATGTTTGATTTGAAGGCAGACGCTTTTTAAAAATTCGACCGATTCGAGTATTCGCGCGCCGGTTATCGGGTGGTTTTTAATGCAGTCGAATTCTTCGTTCGTGAGGCTCGAAGGTTTCTGGAGGATCGATTCGGCGATGCCGATCTTTCCGATATCGTGGAGCAGGGCTGCGTGTTTAAGCGTGTTGATTTCGTTGTCGTTCATTTTAATTTCGCGCGCGAGTGCGAGGGCAAGCCCGGTTACGCGGCGCGAATGGCCGTGAGTGTAGGAGTCTTTCGCGTCGAGCGCGGCCGCTAAGCTCTGAACTGTTTCTAAGTAAACTCTGAGAAGATCGTTATATAAGTTGGAGTTTTCGATAGCGACGGCTGCATGGCAGGAAAGAGTGGTTAGAAGATTGAGGTTATCGTTAGTAAACGGGCCGTTTTTTTCGAGGAGCCGTTCGCAGCAGATTACGCCTTCGACCCGGTTTTTAACTACGATAGGCGCGCAGGCCAGCGATTTAGGTTTTTCGTCGTGTAAAATATCGTGTTTTTTATATGACGGCTCCTGCAGAGTGTTTTTTATAAGACGCGGTCTGCCGCTTGCCGCGACGCTGCCGGCTACGCCTTCGCCGGGCGCAAAGGCGAGAGCGTGTATATAATCTTCGGGCAGGCCGATATGCGAAATAATTTTGAGTTTTTCGTGTTTTTCATCCCAGAGCATTATCGAAGCCATATCGGCTGCGAATATGCTTTTCATGCTGTCGATGATCTGCGATATGATAGTTTTAAGGTCCAGCGATGAATTAAGCGCCAGCCCGAGGTTGTGCAGCATGGTGATTTCTACGAGCCGTTCTTCTTTTTGCGAATAAAGCCGGGCGTTTTCGATAGCGGTGGCTATCTGCGTGGCCAGCGTTTCTAAAAGCTGAAGATCTGAAGCATTGAATACGTCGGAGGTTATTTTATTGTTGACGTTGATTACGCCGATGACTTTTTCTTTTATTATTAAAGGCGCCGAGAGAACGGACATGGTTTTGTAATCGGCGCCAGCCTTCGAGTAGCGGCTGAATTTTTCGTCGCGCGATAGATCGGTTATCAAAAGAGGTTTTCCAGTGCGCGCCACATGGCCCGCTATTCCTTCGCCCGGTTTGATACGTACGCTTTTGATAATATTTTCGTCGAGGCCGTGCGCCACAACTATTTTAAGCTCCGGCGGCTCGCCTTCTAAAAGCATCAGGGAGCAGATTTCAACGCCCATGACTTCGGAGATGAGCGTTATAGTGGTTTTCAGAAGGCTTTCTAATTCGAGCGTGGAGTTGATTATATTCGACACTTTATTTAAAGCGGTCAATCTGTCGAGTTTTTTCGATGCTTCCGAATAAAAGTTAGCGTTCATTATAGCGACGGTAGTCTGTTCGGCGATGGATTCGAAAAGCACTCTGTCGTCTTCGGTGAAGGGCGAGGAGTTTTCGTGATTATCGACGTTGATTACGCCGATGACTTCATTTTTATATTTAAGCGGCACTATCAGAAGAGATTTAGCCCGGTTATAAAGCGGGCGCGATTTTTTACCGTATTTTTCGCTTGCCGCGATATCTTCGATTAAAAGCGTATCGCCGCTTCTAGCCACGTGGCCGAATATATCATCGTCCAGTGAGGCGCTGTAGGAACGGACGGCTTCGGCTTCGATATTATGGCTCGCGGCGATGTGAAGTTTTTGGCTATGTCTGTTTAAAAGCATTATGGAGCATTTATCGGCATTTAAGAGTCTTATTATCGATTTGATTATGCAGTTTAATAAAGAGTCGAGTTCGGTGATGGTGTTGATGGTTTTTGACAATTCGAGCAGCGTCAGCAGGGAATTGACTCTTTTTTCGGCTTTGCTGCGCAGTTTATGATTTTCGACCAGAAGCGACGAGGCTTCTTCGATTTCATTTTTTTGTATCGAGTTTTGAATAAGCATATTGACGGAGGTCATTAAGAAATTAGCTTTGGCGTGGTAGTTTTGAAGCGATATTAACTCGATGTCACGGAGGTAATCTCTTATTTCTTCGAAATTTAAATTTAATTCGCGGTTGTTTTTGAGTTTATCTGAGAAAGCCTGTTTATCTTCGCGGCTTATAAAAACAACTTCGCCGGTTATGTAACCGATAACGGTTTCTTTATCTATTTTAATGGGGACTACGAAAAATGACAGACCTTTTCCACATTTGATGACGCTGAATCCTTCGACGCCGAAAGAAAAAATACTTTCGCCTACGGTGTCGCAGCAGCCGTCAGAGATATTTGCGTGTTCCAAAAAGAGACCGCATATTTTTTTAGCCGGTTGTCTGGTGTATATAACGCTGAAAGATTCGTCACGCAGTGCTACGCTTACACTTGTGGCGAGCTGAAAGTTGAGCATTAAAATTTTCAAATCGCTCAATTTTATTAAATTTTCATATTTCCATTTTTTTTCCGCCATTTTATCTCCGGTATGATTATTGAAAGTAATTAACAGAAAAATAGAGAAAACCGACATCAAGTTTCCTCTATATCAATAAACCAGAATTTATGCTTTATATCGTGTTTAAATTTCTGAATAACGAAACAATAATGTTGATTTTAGTTAATATCATTATACCAGAAAAAAAAAGAGTTTGCAAGTCATATTATAATTTTAATCATAATTTTTTATTAATTATATTATTATTGACAATCAGAGCCTAATTTAGTAAAATTTAGATATACGCTTATAACTTGTTTGCGAGTCGGAATCGAGTTATTAATCGGGAGTTAACTATGACCAACACAGCGATGGCGCATCTTAAATTAAAGATTCCAGGCGGGTCTCAATTTTTTGGCATGGCATTTTTTAGCGTGCGGCTATGTATTTCCATGTTTTTTATTCCGGCCTTATTTTTGGTTTCATGCTTTTTCTTACAGACTGCATACGCCGAAGAAAATATTTCGGTTAAAAATGAAAAATTTCAGGATGCTGCACTAAAGGTGAAACCTGAAGAAAAAACGGGGTCGGCCAGCGAAAAAACTTTTGAAGAAAAGACGGCTAAGATAACCTGGTTCGGCCACTCGATGTTTTTGATCGAATTCGAAAGCGCCCGCATATTAATCGATCCGTTTTCGGATATAGGCTATCCGATGCCGATAAGACCCATTCATTGCGATATTTGTATTGTCTCGCACAAACACGCGGATCACTCGAATTTAAATTTAGCGGGCGGAGCTTATGCTTTAAAAGATTCCGAAGGATTTTCCAATGTCAGGGGCGTCGGCGTTAATTTGATAAAAAGTTATCACGACCGTAAGCTGGGCGCGGACAGGGGAATTAACTATATCAGCGTCTTTGATTATGATAATGTTCGCTTCGCGCATCTCGGCGATCTTGGCGCTTACGACGATCAGCTTTTAAAAAGTCTCGGCCGGGTGGATGTTTTGATGATACCTGTCGGCGGTTATTATACTATCGACGCTTATGACGCCTGGGAAATAATCCGCTATCTGAACCCGAAAATCATATTGCCCATGCACTATAAAACCGAAAAACTCAACCCTAAAAACCCTATCGATACCGCTGAAAAGTTTATTTCAGGACGCCGTAATATTATATATTTTGAAAACGGAAGCTGCGAAATTAAATTAAACGATCTGCCTAAAGAAGAAATGATATATATGTTTAATTTGTGATTGATAACAGCGCGTGATCGAAAGTATGGATGGATGAGTAAAATTGAAAAGCACCGAAGAATACTTAATAACACGGAAAAATTCGAACGAAATAAACGGTAAAAAGGTGAATTTATGATTAAGCGTTATTTTTTTGCAGGGCGCAGCGGTGAATCCGCGATGATCGAAATAATCGTAATTATGGTATTTTCGGTATTGCTTTTTGTGGGCGCCATCTATTTGAAATATTCGATACAGTCGGTTGACGGCATTTTAGTTCAGGCACACCGCATCAAGGCGCGCAATCTCGCTTACGCCGCTTATCAGAAGGCGCTGCTTACGCTCAAGCATCAGTATGCATCCGGCCATACAAACTGGCTTTATCCCGATCAGAAGGTCGCTCCAGCCAATCATATGGAAAGGTCTTTGGGCGACGGCAATTATAAACTGCTTAAAGTCGAGATCGTTAGAGACCTTAAAACTCCCTTTGAATTGTTAGAACGTACGTTTCATAACGCGCCGTACGTTATCGGCGACGCGGAGTACGGTAAATACGATGTATATAGAATAGTTTCGATGGGAGAGGTTCCAGCTTCGAAGACGCGGGTTAAACTCATTTCATTAGTCAAGGTGATAAGGGAAAAAGTGCGGTACTGATTTTTATCAGCAGCCATGACGGAGGTTTTGAATGTATAAAATCGAAAAAAAGTTAAAAAAAATCGGTTCGTTTTTAGATGAATTGCTGCGTGTGGCGGCACTTGTTGCCGCTTGTACGCTTTTTATGCTGCCGTGCGCCGGCGCCGCGCGGGCCGCCGAAAATCAGGCTGATTATCAGAAGGGCTTTCCCGTCTCCGTTACCGGCGATATATACGGTCAGATAAAGGTCGCCGATCTTGACCGCGACGGTAAAAATGAAATGATATTCGGATCTTCCGACGGCATGGTCCACATCGTCGGCGCCGACGGCAAAGAAAAAAGGTTCGGTCTCTGGCCGAAGCAGACCGGCGGTCCGATATTGTCTTCAGTGGCCGTAAGCGATAAAGGCATGGCGAAAGTTATAGCCGGAAGCCTCGACGGTAAGGTGTATTGTCTTGATTTACACGGCAGAACCGAATGGACCTACGACACTAAAGGCAATACCGCGTTTTCATCGCCTCAGCTTTATGAGGGCGCCGACGGAAAACTTAAAACCTATATAGGCTCCAACTCCGGCCGCGTGGTGCGGCTCGATGATGAAGGAAACGTCGAATGGCAGGCGAATACAGGCGCACCCATAAGCGCCACCGTAAAAGTTTTAGATATCGATAACAAGAATAAAGCGGATGTCGTGGTGCGCGATACGAGCGGCCGCGTCAGCGTTTATCGCGACGGTAATTTAAAGGCCAACTGGCCGCAGAATTTCGGTTCTAAAACGGGCTACTGGCCTTTTGAAATTAACGTGGTAGATATAGACAAAGACGGCCGTTCCGAAATAATAGGCCAGACGACGCAGCCTTATTCGGTAAAAGTATTCGATTCGGACGGCAATCTGAAAATCAGCCAGCCGCTTCCGGCCGAATCGCATTCGCAGGTGCGTATGGTCGATGTGGATAAAGACGGTCAGTTAGATATGGTTTTAACTTACACTCACGCCGACGATAAGGGCGCCTACATTGACGTGCGCAATCAAAAAGGACAGTCGCTTCCCGGCTGGCCGCAAAAAGCCGGTCGTTATATAAGATGCGCTCCGCAGGTAGCCGATATCGACGGCGACGGCGAATTAGATTTCGTCTTTACTTCCTTTAACGATGAGGCGCGCGAGAAAGCCGGTTATGTTAATGTTTTAAATTCGCGCGGCGGGAAAGTGCCCGGTTTTCCGAAATATATAGGTAAAACCTATTCGACGCCCACCATAGCCGATCTTGACGGCGACGGCCGCGTGGATATAATAGTGTCCGGCGGAGTGGGCCTGACCGCGCCCCAGCTTCATGTATTTAAGGCGCCGGCAGCGGCTCCCGTTAAAATACTTGTGCTTGGAACGCAGTACGAAGCTTATTAAAAAGCTGGTATTTTTGCGGAAGGTTTGAATAAAATCCCTGTTTTAAAAGTTAAAATGTGGGTATTAAAATAAACCGGTTGACATTTAGGTTAAATTTTAATATAATTGTTTTGATTTTTATAATACTGTATATAAACATAAACCAATTTTGAGGTGTATGATGAAGATTTCCGCCAATAAGGTAATAGTTATAGGTAACCGCTTAATAGCAGATGATCTTGGCATTCAATCGCAGAAAAATAATTATTCTCTCGATATAGTTTTTGAATCCGATTATAATTCTTTCTGCGCCGCGCTCGGCGAAACGGACGCGCCGGTATTCGTTTTTGACGCCGATGAAAACACGGTCGTCGAATCGATTAAAGAGCTCGCGCAAAATAATTCCGATCGTTATTTCATAGTGACGGCCGGATCTTCATCTGAAACTAAGGCGGCCGCTCTGCTGGACGAAAAAAATATCTATTTAGTATCTAAAACCGATAACTATCAAGCCGTTCTCTTTAAATGTATATGCCTTGTTTTGCAACAGAATAAAAGCCTCAATTCAGAAGCCGTTTTTTCCAATCAGATCAATAAAATCAATACTGAAATTAAAAAAGTCGAAAATATAAAAACCGAACTTATCGAAAATTTATGCCATGAGTTAAGAACGCCGCTTTCTTCTATCAGAGGCTATACCGAGCTGGTTTTAAAAAACAGGATGGGCGAAATTAATCAAAAGCAGAATAACGCCCTTTCAATAGTTCTTAAAAACGCCGATAAGATGCTTATTTTAATCGACGAACTTTCCGATTTTTCTAAAATACAAAATTATAAAAATTCGTCGAATATCAGAAAAATAGACGTAATTAACGTTGTGTCCGAAGCCGTGGCGGCTCTTGCCAGCAAATCCATCGAAAAGAATATCGTCGTCGATTTTACACTGTCGACCCGGCCGTTTTTTATAAGCGCCGATTTTTCACAGATTTCTTACGTATTTACCACTTTAGTCAATAACATAATCAAAACGCAGGACGGCAATTCAAAATTCAGCATCGCTTATGAGCATACCGATAACGATATTACCATAAATTTTAACTCCATAAATATTCTTTGTGAATATTCCGACTTAGACTCACGGCTCGCCGCTTTCTTCCAGACGGCAAATTCGTCTGAAAGCGGCCTTAACGTCGAATTTACGCTTATCGCCGAAATTATAATGCTTCACGGCGGCGTTATCAAAATTACTAAAAACGCCGATGGCAAAGCGCAGTGCATAACGGTTACCTTTCCGCTTTATATCGAAAAAGATATTTCATATATGAACGACGGGGAACGAGTCACAAAAGGCGGCAAGCGCAAATTGATAATAGTCGACGACGATTCCGACTGCATAGGACTGCTGTCGACTATTTTAGATTCAGATTATAACGTGGTAGTAACTAATTCGGCCTATTCGATGTTTAAAGCGCTTGAAATTCATAAAGATTGCTCGCTTATACTGCTCGATATCAATATGGTTGATCTGGACGGTATTTCAATATGTAAGATGCTTAAAAACAATACGGATTATGCGGCTATTCCGGTTTTAATGATATCGGCCTCCATGCAGGAACAAAAAAAGCGCCAGTCGCTCGAGGCGGGCGCTCTGGGCTTTCTTGAAAAGCCTTTCGAAGCCGATAAAATATCGAATTTCATCAAAAATATAGTGATTTAATATAAATAACTCACAGCATGGTGTAAAGGCGCTCGCAGAATTTTGCGAGCGTCGTCATATCGTCGTATTTCTTTTCGAGCTCTTCTTCGGCGGGTAATTTTATACCGAGATTTATTTTTTCGAATAACAAACTTATATAAGCGCTTCGGGCTATATTGCGTAAATCGTAATATAGCTGGAGGTTTCTGAGCGTGTTTTTAACGGTCTGTTTAACAGTTAAGGGAAGGCTGCCTATATTAACGGTTATATTTTCGTTTTTATTTAAAATAAGCGCGCTGCCGAGATCGATTATTTTTAAAAAGATGCTCTGCCGTTCGCGCAGATTTAATTTAGTTTCGATCGCCGGCTCTGACAGCAGGTTTAAATATATTAAAAAAGCGGAATGTATTGAATCTGAGAAGGAGTTTATATATGAAGGAGTGAGCGGCGAATTTGTAAGCGGGTCAATTTTTCGCAGCAGACCGACATTGTTTTTGATGGTTTGAAGGCGCGCCGGATTTGCGGCCGCGAAGCCGTCGATTTTAAATTTATCGGTTTTAAGTCGAGTAAGAAGCGCTGCTGCGGGGAATTTAATATAGTTGAAATTCTGGATTAAGATAATGGATTTTTTTTCGTAGAGGCCGGCTAAAGCTATTTGCGCGTAAAGATCCTGCTGCGCGCCTGATTTAATATTCTGGATGTCGATATCGATTTTTTGAATATTTTCTTTAACCGCGTCGGTAAAAATTGATATAAGCCCGAGATTATATAAGGATTCGTAATCGTCGCCGAGCGACTCTGAATAGGTTTTAAAATCGGCGGTGGAAGAATTGAGCGCCGATTTGAGCTTATCGATGGCCGCGGGAGTTATGCTCGATTTAAATTCGAGTTCGCTTGCGGGTTTTACGATGGGAACGCCGGAGAATATAGTTGAAAATGAATATTCTTTCTGTTTTTTTGCGTCGGGCCATTTAACCGTGATAGTAACGCGCGCGATATGTTCTCCCATGCCTTCGAATCCGCTTATCTCGCTTGTTTTGATGATATATTCGAAATTTTCTATTTTTTTGATGTCGAAACCGGATGCGTAGTTTTTTATATCGTCGTTAAGTTTGCCGTCGAGGTTGAAGTCTTCGATAGTCATAAAAAAAGGCGAATCGGCGGCAAATATTTTATAACTTTTATTATATTTTGAAATTTCGCTTAAAAAGTAAGGATTTTCGCGTATGGTGTTGTCGATGTCTTCGATGATCTTATTGGCTATGCTCATCGCTACGTAATAATTGAGCACTTTTTCGCGTTCGGCGTTATTCGAGGAGAATATAGTTATTATAAAAGTTACGGCGAACATTAAAATGCCTATGGCAACAATCATTTCGACGAATGAAAAGCCGCCGCGCCGTGGTTGGTATGATGAAGATAGATAATGGGAGTTTTTATTTGTTTTAGTCATAGTTGATTATTTCTTTTTGTTTTTTTCAAAATTATTGTTGATTGTTTCGTTATATTTTTTGGCAACCGTGGCGGAAAAGCTGTTTGGTTTGGCTACCGCCAGATAGTCTTTGGTGGCCTCGTTAGCTTTTTTTTGATCGTCTTCGGTCGCCGTGCCGAAAAATCTTTTAAGGCCGAATCCGAGATTGGCAAGGCCCGCTTTAGCCCACGCTGTAACACGCTTGCCATAAGGTACATTGGTTTGCGGGCCCCGCGTGTCGTTGTTTGGTTGAATGCCGTCGGGGTTGTTTTGAACGCCGTTCGGCTGGGGCTGATTATTATTAATTTCGGCCTGTGGCACGGGTGGTTCCGGCATCGCTCCGGCTAAACCAGGATTACCGGCTATCTGCTGAGCGTTTGCCATCTGCATCGAAGTGTCGGTCTTTTTAAGGGCGTTGAGAGTTAAAAGATCGGAATTCTGCCTGTCGGGCGGCGTTAGATTGGCGAGTTGAACCCCGTCGGCGCCGGATTTGGGCATCTGGCTCAATATAGTCGGATCAGAGGGCGCGTTTAATTTTTGAAGTATCTGGTTTATATTGTTCGTATTTTCGAGCGATTTGACTATCTGCGCTTTATTTTTTAAATTTTCGCGCATGTCTTTTAGTATATTCAATATTTTTTGCGGGGTTTTTGGCGATATTTTATTTACGGGCATATCGGAAAGATTATAAAAGGCCGAATAGGATGGAGTTATCTTATTATAGCTGTTTATAAGGCTTTGCTGATATTTAACCCGGTAAAATATAGCCCTGCCGGTGTCTTCGTATTTTGATAATATCCATATATCCAGCGATTCGGCTTCGTCTTCTG
The DNA here is from genome assembly GCA_002423385.1 of bacterium UBP16_UBA6123. Taxonomy (GTDB): domain Bacteria; phylum Muiribacteriota; class UBA9980; order UBA9980; family UBA9980; genus UBA9980. Next base: position 1,334 of record DIVV01000094.1, on the reverse strand, counting down.
AATCGTAGCAGAGCAGTTCGCATTCGACGCCTTCGAAGCTGAATTTTTCGCCGTAGGCGTTATCTTTGCACGGACGGTTTTCGTAAGTGAGGCATTTGAGCTGCCAACTGAATTTTTGATATAGCGCGCGCGCGGCCAGATCGGCTTTTATTAGCGCTTCGCTTTTAACTATCTGCGTCATTTCTCCACGATTGAGTATAGTGACGTTAGAAAGAGAAAGTGCTACGAAAGCCACTAACACTATTACCAGGTAAGTGGCGATGCCCCTGCTTTTTGAGGCGGTCAGACAAAAAAAACTTATTTTGCGCTCGGTCGGCATAAATTTTGATATTTTATTGAATGTGTTCATATAATTCACCCTGCTTTTAATAAGATAAGTATCCGGGACATATTCGCGCCGGATATTTTCGCGCGGATTATTTTAATGCAGAAATTCGCCTGCGTAATAATTTTTAAGGGTTACCTGAGTTATTAAATCGGTTTCTTCTTTATTTGAAAACAACTTTAAATTAACGGCGGCGGAGCCTTCTGAAAATGTCGTGAAAATAAGTCTTTTAATTTTTCCGATTATTTCTTTTTCGGGACTGACTTCGCCGGTCGTAGGATTTTTAGTTACCGAGAATAATTTGTAGCCTTTAACCTCGGTTTTGTTGTCTTCGAGCTTGTAAATTTCTTCTTTCTGGTAATATACGCAAATTTTTCCTTCTTTATCGATTATAACTAAAAACGGCGCAGATGAACCAATTTCAGGTTTGACTATCTCGCTCGCGCATGAAATTTCATCGATTAACTTCATCTGGGCGCGCCTGGTGTTTTTTTGAAGTTCCACTTTATCTTTTAAAGAGGACTTGCCAGCCGCCGCGCCGAACTGCATGACGCTGTAAAAACCAGCCACCACGAGTGAAAATATCATCATCGACATTATCAGTTCTATTGTGGAAAATCCTTTTTTATACAATTTACATCCCTCAATCTAATTTTACAAAATAAATCGATATATGTCAATCTAAAACAATGATATATTCGCGTGAAAGTGAAATATTTTCAATGATTTTAGAGAGATAAAGTCTTATATACGCCGCTTTTTTATGCCGTCGGATTTGAATTTATCGCCGTATAATACAAAACCCAGCGCGAAAAAAATGACGCCGAAGATGAACGAATCGGGGTTTATTTTATTGAGTAGTCCCGTTATTAGAAGCCCGGCTTTGAAAAACAGCGAGGAAAGCATAATAAAAAATTTTGACATATAATAAAGTTTTCGTTTAATTATAAACGAAAAAAATTTTATTAAAGCGTTGATTATATTCATACGGCAATTATAACAGAAATGC
>DIVV01000185.1 GCA_002423385.1 bacterium UBP16_UBA6123 | reverse complement strand
CAAAAATTTCGCAAAGCGTTGCATAAAACACTTCAATAACTGAATTAAAGCGCTGACAGAAAAAGCTATCAATAAACTAACGATAAAGCGTCAGGCAATTTGCAGAAAGAGGGAGGGTCTAAGGGAGGGAGAAAGGGTTGCTAACCCTTTCTCCCTCCCTAATATAACCTCCCTATTTTAGCATTTAACATTTAACATTGAATGGATTTGAATGTTGAATATTAACTTGATATGTGCTATAATACCTCTATGAACTGGTACAGTGCAAACGATATCGACAATTCACCGCAAAACGACGAGGCCTTGCTGCAGGCGCGATTGAATGTGGTGCTGGTTGCCCCCGAGATAGCTCCTAACGCGGGCAACATATCGCGGCTTTGTTATGCGAGCGGAACGAATCTGCATATAATCGGAAAACCGGGTTTCGACATAAAAACCGATAAGCACTTCAAGCGGGCCGCCGTAGATTACTGGGACCGGCTCGACATTAAAAGATACGCCGATTTTTCGGAATTCAGCGCTGCGGTTGCGGCTAAAGCGGCGGAATCCGGGGCAGATTCCACCGGCAGCGCGCCTCGCATAATTTTAACTTCAACCAACGGGCGCAGTCTTTACTTCGAATTCAAATACCGGCCGGGCGACTATATAGTATTCGGCCCTGAAAGCAGTGGAATCCCCGCTGAAATTATAGACGAATACGGCTGCCATTCAGTAAGAATACCTCTTAATTCGGGCGTACGTTCTCTCAATCTATCAACGGCCTGCGGTATAATCGTTTTTGGCGCCATAGCGCAGATATATCAATCTTCTTTAATATAATATACGGCTGAACTTTTCTTTACCGCGCTCAAAGTCAATGTGGCGCCTGCAATTTTAATTCCGTTCGCACCGGCGGACTTATTCAGTTCGCTTGCGCCGCGTTTAATTTTAAGGGTTTCAGAGTCGAATTCAAGCGAATCGAATATAACTTCGCAGCGGCTTATAGCGCCTGTTATGAATAATTCGGAAGTTTGCAATTCGATGGAAGCGTTTTGTTGAGAATTATTAAGCGCGCAAATAATAGTTTCGCCTCTATATCTTCTTATATAGCATATAATATCGTCCGCGTTTTTAATAATTCGAAAGCCGCCATAGGCAAGGGCGTCGTATTTTTTACGCGCCGCGATCAATTTTTTATAAGCGGCGAAAAGGTATTTATTTTGGCGCCGTTCGTCCCATATCATAGGCGCGCGGCAGCCTGGATCGCCGAGACCGCCGAGGCCGATCTCATCGCCATAAAATATAGAAGGCACTCCTGGCAGCGTAAATTGAAAAACCAGAGCGGCCGATATTTTTTTATAATCAAAGTCCAGAAGCGAATTATGGCGTGAAATATCATGTGAAGAAAGCTGGTTATACATAATATTGGCTTTAGCCTGCGGCAATTTAGCGTAACAGTCGAGCACCCAGTCGCAAAAATCGAGGCTATCGATTGCGCACGGCCTTTTTTTATGATCTTTTTTCGAAAGATAAGCCATCACCGGAAATGTAAAACCGTGATAATTCATAATCGAATCAACCGAGTCATTTTCAATCATTTTATAAGAATCAAAAAAATTCTCCGCAAGAATGAATGCCTCGGGGCTAAATTTTTTAAAAGACTCTTTCATTGAAGACAATAATTCGGCATTTCCTTCCGTGCTCGCGTTTTTACCGATCATGTGGGCGACATCGAGCCTGTAGCCGTCTATTTTATAAGGCGCACGGAGCCACTTTGCGGCAGCGGATTTCGGGCCTTTAAAAATATAATCGCATAATTTTTCGGAGGCGTAATTTAATTTAGGAAGGCTACCGTGTCCCAGCCAGCGGGCGTAGTGCTCGCGATTATCGCCGTAAAAATTATAAAATTCGTCAAACGGTTTTATTCCATTTAACGCTTTTTTAAAGATATCGCACGATGAGCCGGAATGGTTGTAAACGGCGTCTAAAATAACGCGCATACCCTCGCCGCGCATAATATTCATGAATTTTTTAAAACCGGAATTTCCGCCTAAAAGCGGATCCACCGAAAAATAATCCGATGTGTCATAACGATGATTAGAAGGCGATTTAAGTATCGGCGTCAGGTATAGCGCGTTAATACCGAGCTCTTTTAAATACTCTTTTTTTTGGGCGATACCGGCGAGAGTGCCCATATAAAACTCAAAGCCTAAAGATTTTTTATCCGGCGGCTCGTTCCAGCGTTTAAGTCTGGGCGTGACTTCTTTAAAATAAATTTCACGCTCCGCGTATAACTTTTTAAATTTCAATTCCAGCTTATCGCGCCCGGACTCGTATTCTTTTTGTGAAAAGCCGTGCCAGAAACGGTCTGGAAATATCTGGTAAAAAACCGATTTATTAACCCAGGCCGGCGAATCGTTTCCGGCGATTATTCTGAAATCGAAATAATCATTCGGATGATAAGAATAAATACCGCGGGCGTTAAGCCAGTATATGCTTTTTTTCGAATATATTTTAAACCGGACGCCGGAAGTTTTGACTAATATCGGAATTTTTGCTCCGAACACAAAAAAATCACCGCGGGTGGCAGTTTCTTTTTTCATCGTAACTAAATGTTCTTCGTTATCGCAGGTGGTTCTGACTGCTATTTCATCTATTAGATACGATATTTTTTTATTAACGAGCAGCTTCAAGCTCACCTTCGAATCGAGCGCCGGTTCATAAGGCTCAACGAAATCCGGGCCTGCGTCAAAGTATATATTCTTATACAGCAATTCTTTCAAAAATATCATTCCTTCCCATGGCGATTTTAAGTAATAAGCGTATCCATAAACTAGAATAAAATCACTTCTTAAAAATATTAATTATTAAAAAATATAATCGCTTCGAATTAAATATAATTTCAAATAAATGATTATACTTGAATTTTATTTTTTTTTAAAGTATAATCGTGATAATTTTAATAAAAAATATTCCGGCCGATTCCGAATGTTAAATTAATAATAAAAGAAAGGTTATCAAGGTGATATTATGTATAAAAAGCTGTTATCGGTTTTAACGGTCCTGGCATGTATTTTAATTAGCGCGCAGCCTGCCGCGGCTCTTTCTGAAAGCGAATTCGACGAGGGCGTAAAAAAAGCAAACGAGCTTTATGTGGAAGGCGACAACGCCAAATGCTTCGGTTATTTAAAGCAGCTCGAAATAAAGGCCAGAAAATCAGGGCCGGAAAAACATTGCCGGGTATTGATATATATGATGCGTTTAAGTTTCGAGCTCGGCTTTAATTCGGAAGCTAAGCGGATAAAAAAAGAAATAGACAGCAAACTATCCAGAATAAAAAACGACGAATTCTTAAAAAATCTACATATGGCGGCGGCTGCCATATACGCTAATTCGTATTTATTTAAAGAAGCCGCCGAAGAAATAAAAAAATCTTTCCGTTACGGCGAAGCGGCGGAAAATTTATTCACCTACGCGATGATCATGGCTAAATTCGGCGAGCGTGACGAAGCGTATAAAACCATAGATAAGATATTTAAATTAAATTCCGAATCAGGCGCCGGAAAAAATGAAGAAATAATAATGAACAATATGACTGCCGCCATCATAGCCCTTGGATTCGAAGATTTTTCACGCGCGCGCGGCCATATAGACACGGTAATGCAGGCACTCGCCAAAACCACAGACACCGGCTATTTCCTTTATATTTATAAATCTTTGATGAATAATATCTTTTCTTTTTTTGAATACAACCCGCTCAATCTGCAATATTATGAAAATATGCGTAAAATGGCTTTAGAACGCGACAGCCGCCGTGACGCGGGCGAAATATCGATTAAGATGGCCCGTATCCTCTCCGACCTCGGAATTTATAAACAGGCGGTAATGCGGCTTGACGAGGCGGCGACGCTTTTAAGCCTTAATTCGATTAAATTAAATAATGACGAACAGATAAAGACCCTCGATCGTGAAACGCTTAGCCATATTAATCAAATCGCTCAAATTTTTATTAACTGCGCGCACTACGACGCCGCGGCTAAGTTATTAGAAGACCTTTTATTCATTTATGAAAAGCAGGGCGGTTTAAAGGACAGTTTTGATAAAATACGCGCGCTGGCGCTTTGTAAATTCAAGCAAAACAACGACGCGTGGAAGCGCCTCGCCGAAGAGCTAATCAAAACCTGCGTCGAAATAGGCGAAACGCGCGAGCTTTTGCTCAGTAAAAATTTTATCGGCGAGCTTATGCTTGAGACTGGTGAAATAATCGAAGCTGAAAAAATATTTAATGCGCTCGCCGCTCAAACGAAGGAAATTCAAAAAGAAGACCGGCTCGTCCAATCGAATTTATCCGAACTATTTTTTACCCTCGGCTGCAACATGGCGAAGGTCTGTATTCAAAAAAACGATCCCGACGGGGCGATTAAAATAATAGATTCATATCTTGGAATATACGAATCTTATAAAACGCAGAAAAAAAATATTAAAAATAAAAAACGCACCAGCGGGGACTCGCTGACTAATTTTACGGTCGTCGTAGAATTCAGCGTTTCGGATATCGCCGAAATCGCGGGCAAATTGTACTTTATGAAAGCCAAACTGCTGTTTGATAAAAAGGAATACGATAATTCTTATAAACTTATAGCCATAGCATTCGATCTTCTCAAAAACACCGACCAGACTAAAAATTTTTATGATATTCTTAAATTCATCATTACCAACGAAGATAAATTCAAAGATAAAAAACTCCACGCTAAATTCAAAGAAATCCAGAACAAATACGAAGAAATAATAACGGCGGCCAAAAAAAATGAATAAATAACATTAAATCATTGCTATTCAAAATTTATTTTATACTCACTTATTATCGCTCGCCCTTATTCACGCTCCGTACACGATAAGATATAAAAAAAGAGGAAGAACCGCGTTCCTTCCTCTTTTTTAAATATCGCTTTATTACCGGCGATAATAAGTTATAAAATAATATTTTAATTTTATGATATTACCATCTCATGGCTACCAGACCCCATGTGAGGCCGCCGCCGAAACCCGCAAGCAGAACTATATCGCCTTTATTAATTTTACCTTCGCCGAGGGCTTCGTGCAGTCCGATCGGTATTGTTCCAGCGACGGTATTACCGTAACGATCGAGGTTGATATAAAACTTATCGAGCGGGCAGTTAAAACGTTTTGCGGCCGACTCGATAATGCGGATATTGGCCTGGTGCGGTATGATCAATTTAACGTCTTCAAGTTTAAGATTATTTCTGGTAAGCACCGGTTCGATCATATCGCCGACTATTTTAGTGGAAAATTTAAAAACTTCTTTGCCGTTTATTTTAACGAAGTGCAAGCGGTCTTCGACGGTTTTAGCGGTCGTCGGCATTTGAGTTCCACCGGCGGGAATAGTTATATAATCCGCACCGCCGCCGTCCGCGCCGATCAACACATCGAATATGCCTTCATCTTCGCTTGCCGCGGGTCCTAATACAACAGCGCCCGCGCCGTCGCCGAATAATACGCATGTATTTCTATCGGTAAAATCTATTACTTTAGACAATATATCCGCGCCTATAACCAGAACATATTCACAAACGCCGCTTTCGATAAGCGAGCGGCCGAGGGTGGTTGCATAAATAAAACCCGAGCAGGCGACTTCTATATCGAAAGCGCCGGCGTTTTTGCAGCCTAATTTATGTTGAATAATACATGCCGTGGCTGATATCGTACGATCGGGCGTAAACGATGCGAGAATTACGCAGCCTATCTGTTCAGGCGAAATATTAGCGTTTTTCAAAGCCATCTGAGCCGCGGGTATCGCCAGATCTGAAACTGCCTGATGGGGCTCGGCTATACGGCGTTCTTTGATGCCGCTGCGGGTTACTATCCATTCGTCGGTCGTATCGACCATCTTTTCAAGATCCGCGTTGGTCAATCTTTTTTCCGGCAAATACATACCGGTGCCTAATATTTTTGATCTTTTTAAACTACGCATTAAAAAACCTCCAAAATGTTGAAAAATTTATTGGATTATACATAAATTTGATAATATTGTCAAGCGATAAGAAATTTTTATTTAAATTTGGCGGGTAATATATTTAATTATTTAGCGATAAATTTAATAATGCCATTTTCAATAACGCCATACTGCGAGAAAATATCGATTTTATAATTACGGCCTTTAACAAGATGTGTGCGCGGTTTAATAAAAATAGTGACCGGCCCTTCTTCTTTAACGATAATTTTTTTAGAAGCAGCCGAAGTTTTAGTGTTTGCAACCTGCGAAACCGTGTCCTGCATGGCGTTCGACGGCTTAGCCGCTCCGAGCGACATAGAGCTTAAAGATGGCTTCGCGCTCCCGGCGGGCCGCGGGAAAATTTTGCCGCATTTATCGAATTCGACCGGTTTTTCTTTTTTATTTTCGACTTCGAAAAAATTAATATTTAAATCGGCAAGATCTTCAGAAAGCGTTATTTCAAAAGTTTCGTCTTTTTTTATTTTGCCGTCATGCGCTAATTTAGCCGAAAGGACGGCGCAGCCCGTTTTAAAATAAAAAGTTTCGTTAATGGGCATCGACAGTTTTTTAGCGGTTCGAATCGAGGTAACCAGCACTTTGTAATTTTTACTTGCCGAAAGGGGCTTTTGCGGAATCAGCGTAAGCCGCCGGCCGTTCAAGTTTAGTTTATAGCCGAGTTTTTCAAATTCGGATTTCGTCGTTTCACCAAAAAGCTGCATGGTATTCTTATTTATAGAAGCGGGATCTATATCGCATGAAAAGACCACGTATATTTCACTGCCGCTCATAATTGAAACGCCTTCAGGCGCGCGGCTGACGACCATAGGCATATTTTTAGGCTGTTCAAAAAATTCGCCGGCCATCACGCCTTTTTTATTCAAAGCGCTTTCCGTCGTGCCATTTTTAATATCACTGCCACTTTTATCGCCTATTTCCGCCTCGTCGGTATCGCGCTTATCTTTGAGCTCGACTTCCGTGGTAGAATTATCGACAATTTCATTTTCATCGGTAGCGGCTGAATCTGATGAAGAAAGCAACGCTTCGGAAGAAGTGTCCTGATACGCTATAGTTTGAAAATTCCACTCGAGTTTATAAGAAACCGTCTTATCGCTTAAATTTATATCGACGGTTTTAAACAGGCCTGAATTAACGCTGCGGCTGCGAAAAAAACCTTTCTGCGCGGAAGGCGGCAATGCCTGTTTGGCTGGAGCCGGGGCAATTTTATGGTCGAAAGAAACGCATGCGTTATAGTGCATATTGCGCTCGAGCCGTGCGCTGGGAGTAATTATAAGCGAAGATGCCGCCTCGTCCCATTTAAAACTTACGGAACCCGCGCTGTGCGATTCTCGCGAATACTTGCGATTAAGCGTGACCAAACTCACGTTAAGAGCGACCTTAGAAGCGGCCGCTTTAAGATTATCGGCGTTAAATTTAATTAAAATCGGCGCGTCAATCGGAGCGTCCGTCGAATTAGCGCCCGGGGTAAGCTCCCGGGGTATAAAAAAAACTTTCGATTCTTCTTTTGAAAAACCGCCATCGGAAGATCCGCCATCAGAAAATCCGCCATCAGAAGCTCCGGCGCCCGGCTGAACATTAAAATCCGGGGCCGACATATATTTATTGAGTTCGTCAATAAAAAAATTAGAATTAGCCAGCCTTGCATTTTCAAGCCTGATATAAGAAGCCAATTCAAGAAGCGAATCGTTAATTTTATCGGCATCGATTCCTACAGAGCCTGTTTCTCCCTGCGGCAGATCCGGGCCGGGATGATTGAGCGCGTAAGAAGTAAACGAATCGAGACCGTAAAGTTCATATAGTTTGGTGTTAAGGATATGGCCTTTAATTATTTTAACCGCTTTGCCGGCATCATTGCCGCTGCATGCTTTTGCAAGGCGCATACAAAGCGCTTCGCGCTCATCGTAAAGTGAATTTAATACACTTTCAACGCCGTTATCATCCGACATTTTAAGGGCAGCCATCTGCTCTAAAAAAAATATTTTTTTATTATTAGCGAATAATTTTTTAATATCCGAATTAATTTCAGCAGGATTAGTCTGCGCTCCGACTTCTGTTGAATCCTGAACCGTTGAGGGAGGTAAATCAATTTCATTAGAATCGCCGTTTAATAAAGGCGGCTCTGACGATGGAGCGGGCGCCAGCTCGGCTTCGCCGCTATTATTTACGGCTGAAGGAAGAGAATTAACCGAAATTTCCGAAGACGCCGCCGCCGAATTTGACTTACTTTCATTGGAGTCTTCAATTTTGCTATCGACTTCGGCCGCCGGTAAAAGCGCGGGACTAAAAACTAAAATTAAAGCCATTAAAAACGGATATATCAATTTAAACATAAATCGAACCTCTTTTATTTATATAAATTAGTTTTATCGATATTTATAATAATTATAGCAAAAAAACGATAAAAATATAACACACTAATTTTACTCAATAAAATCGTTATTGTCAACACATTACAAAACATATTACAAAACATATAAAAAAAGCCGCCCGAAGGCGGCTCATTTTATTTTTGTTTATTGACTGATATATTTATTTTTATAAATCTGAATCGATATTACAAATTACTGAACCGAAGACGCTGCCGCGAAATATTTCGAAAGGAAAAGCGTCCAGTTGGTTTTGGAGAATTTAACTTTATCGTAATCTGAGCCGAGCGAATATGAAGGGAAGTAAATAGCTAAGCCGGTAGCGTTTTTCATCGAAGAACCGTTGATGTAATTGCCGGCGACCAGAGGATTCTGGCCAGCGCCGTAGAGAGCGAGAGTTTCGGCTGCAAGAGTCTGAATTTCTTCGTTTTTAACGTTTTTCTGGATTAACGATACAAAATGGCCGAGATCGATATTGCTTCTGTAATAGAAAGCCTGTGTGTAAGGGCGTACCTGTTTTTTAACGGCCGTTACAACTGCTTTATCCGACATAAGTTCGGCGAGTTTAGCGCAGAGCTGATCGAATTTAGCCATAAAAGCGTCCATTCTGTCGAGATTAACGGATGACTGCGTGCAGGCTTCGTTCTGCTGAACATAATGTTCGGTGTAAGCCTGAGCCGTTAATTTAGAAACGGAAAGAGCGTCCATTGAAGGATCTTTAGCTAACGGGCCGAGGAAGGTGTCGTAGGTATAGCCGTCGCCCGGTTCGGTTTCTTCGGATGCTACGCAGAATTGAACGTAGTCTTTAATTTCGTAGCAGACTTCGGCCATCTGCATTAAGCAAGCGTCCATGGCGAGAATGTCGAGTTTTTTACCGAGTGTCTGGTATATCGAAGCCATAGCCTGGCCAAGCTGAGCCGTAGTTATGTGATTGCCTGACTGATCGTCATATGAAATGCCTTTAAAAGTAAGTGCTCTTTTTTTATTCCAGCCCGAGCCGTGGTTCCAGATATCTACAGCGTAATTTTTAGCGGGATAATTTTTAACGCCCCATTCTACAAAAGCGATTAAATTTTTATAATCGCCCATATCGTAAACGCCGAGTTCTTCAACAACCTGAGAGGTTATTTTATTCATGTCGTTATCTTTATTGATGTAAAGTTTCTGAGCAGTGCCGCCTTCACGGTCTAAAAGGACGACGATATTAAGACGATCGTTCGAGCCGATTTTTTCCATTTCGTTAACGTCTTTTACGCCGAACTGGTCAAGATTGTTATCGGCATTTAAAAATACGAGAACTGTCCAGTCTTTAACCGTTCTTGCTTCGCATGTGCCGCCGCCGTTAGGATCGCATGTGCCGCCGCTGCAGCTTCCCAATTTAGTTTCGCATGTATCGTTGCATCCGCCGCAGCCGCTGCCGCAATTGCCGAGTTTGGTTTCGCAGGTGCTGTTGCATCCGCCGCAGCCGCTGCCGCAATTACCGGCATATACATTGCCCGCCATTAAAATTACCATAAATACCGCGAATAAAACTGATAAAATACCTCTTTTTGCCATTGATACTACCTACCTTTTCAAAAATTTTGATTTTTAACTACTGGCCATATCTCTATTAAAACAATTTTACATAATTAAGATGAGTTTGTCAAGTAAAAACAATAATTTTTAAAAAAACATTGTAAAAAGGAAATAAATATGATATATTTTTTCATTAACGAATTGTTAATCCTGGTGTTTTTTTAAATGAAAAATGATATTTTTAAATGAAACAAATTATTGACATAAATTAATTGTAGTGAGTAAATATAAACATAGTCTTTCAATCATAATAATTTCTAAAAAGAGGTGAATGAATGTCAAAGACCTGTACGCAATACGACATCGATCGTATAGTCAATACCGACCATTTTGACCCATTTCAGTTACTGGGCATGCATGAAATCGAAATCGAAGGCTCTAAAAACATTTGTGTAAGGGCGTTTTTACCCGACGCGCGCGAAGCTTTCGTATTCGAAGCGGCCGAGCCCAAAAACCGTTACCAGATGAATAAAGTCGACGACCGCGGCTTTTTCGAGGTAATAATAAAAAGAAAAGATATTTTCAAATACAATATCGAGAAGATTTTTTACGACGGAAACACCACTATCTTCTACGATTCATACGCTTTCCCACCGATTTTAACCGATTACGACCTTCATTTATTCAAAGAAGGAAATCATCACCGCATATACGAAAAATTAGGCGCGCATTACCATGAATTCGAGGGCATCGGCGGAATCTGCTTCGCCGTATGGGCGCCGAACGCCAAACGCGTGAGCGTTATCGGCGATTTTAACATGTGGGACGGCAGGCGTCACGTAATGCGCGTTCATCAGGGCGTCGGCGTGTGGGAAATATTCGTGCCCGGCCTTCCTATGGGAAGCAGTTATAAATTCGAAATAAAATCCAAGCAGGGTAATCTGATCGAAAAAGCTGATCCGTACGCTTTCGCTTCGGAAGTCCGCCCGAAAACTTCATCGATAGTTTATGATTATAACAAATACGAATGGAACGACGCGGAATGGATCGAAAACCGCAAAAAAGGCAATCTCGCGGAAGCTCCCATGTCCGTTTACGAGGTCCATCCGGGTTCATGGATGCGCGTTCCCGAAGACAATAACCGCTTTTTAACCTACCGTGAGCTTGCCGTTAAATTAACCGATTACGTTAAAAAAATGAATTACACTCATATCGAGCTTCTGCCTGTGGCGGAGCATCCTTTCGACGGCTCCTGGGGCTATCAGGTCACCGGTTATTTCGCGCCCACAAGCCGCTACGGCACGCCAAACGACTTCATGTATTTCGTCGATTACCTTCACCAGAACGGAATCGGCATAATAGTCGACTGGGTTCCCGCGCACTTTCCTAAAGACTGGCACGGATTTATGCGTTTCGACGGCTCCTGCCTTTATGAACACGAAGACCCGAAAAAAGGCGAACACATGGACTGGGCGACGCTTATATTCAATTACGGGCGCAACGAAGTCAAAAACTTTTTAATATCCAACGCTATTTTCTGGTTCGATAAATATCATATCGACGGCATACGCGTTGACGCCGTGGCGTCCATGCTTTACCTCGACTACTCTCGCAAAGCGGGCGAATGGCTTCCAAACCAGTATGGCGGCCGCGAGAACCTCGAAGCCATAGACTTTTTAAAATATCTTAACACCGTAATTTATCAATATTTTCCAGGCACGGTTACCATCGCCGAAGAATCGACGGCATGGCCGGCGGTTTCAAGACCTACTTACGTGGGCGGCCTCGGCTTCGGCATGAAGTGGAATATGGGCTGGATGAACGACACGCTTAAATATTTTGAAAAAGACCCGATTTACCGCCGCTATCACCATAACACCCTTACTTTTCCGCTTATTTACGCTTTCCACGAAAATTTCGTCCTCGTTCTCTCGCACGACGAAGTGGTACACGGCAAAAAATCGCTTTTAGATAAAATGCCCGGCGACGTCTGGCAAAAATTCGCCAATTTAAGGCTTTTAATGGGTTATATGTACGCCATGCCGGGCAAGAAGCTGCTTTTCATGGGCGGCGAGCTTGGCCAGTGGAACGAATGGAATTTCAACAGCAGCATAGACTGGCATCTTTTAAACTATGAATCGCATCATAAATACAGTCGTTATATCTCAGATATAAATTACCTGTACAAAACCGAAAAAGCTTTTCACGAGCTCGATTTTGCGGAAGGCGGCTTTGAATGGATCGATTTTTCCGACTCGGACCGTTCGGTTATAAGTTTTATCAGAAAAGCCAAAAATTCCGAAGACACTCTCATATTCGTGTTTAACTTCACTCCTATGGTGTATATGAATTATCGCGTCGGAGTGCCGCAGGAAGGCCATTACGACGAACTGCTCAACTCTGATTCGGCGGAATACTGGGGTTCTAACATCGGCAATTTCGGCGGATTCCAGGCCGACCACTATCCATGGCAGGGCAGGGCATACTCGATGAATTTAAATATTCCGCCTTTAGCCTTGATTATATTAAAACACCGCAAATAAATCGTATCATATCAATCAAATTCGCGCCCGGGCCGTTATTTTTCCCGGGCGCCTTAAATATTTTAAGCGCGAGGTTATAAATTAAAAATGAATAATATAACTTTATTTTCAAAGTCGTCACCGCGCGCGGCGGCGGCATATAAAGGCCGTTTATTTACTATGCTGGTGATAGTTCTGGCTTTATTAATTTCAGCGGGCAGCCCCGCTTTCGCCAAAACCGGAAAAGCGGCCTCTGCAAAAAAAAATAAAACGACAGGCGGCGTAAAAACCGAAACCGCCGCTAAGAAAAAAGCTGCTTCAGAAATAATGATAATCGAAGAAGACGACAGCATCTTCGACGAATCCGAAATACTCGAATCTTTAAATGAAATTAATGTGGCTGACAAAGCTGACAGGGCTGACAAAGCTGACAGGGCTGACAAAGCTGACACGGCTAAACGCACCCCGCAGAAAAAGCCGCGCATGAATAATCCCCCCGCTCCGCCTTACTGGAACGGCTTTGATTACGACACGGTAGAGACCAATATGAACGAAATACTCTCGAGGTTCAAAGCTCACGACGAGTATTACGAGCCCCGCTACAAACATTATCAGGACGATAACTCCTATAAAATTCAAAACGTGCGCCGCGATAAAATTAAAAATTTAATCAACGCCCAATCGGTGAGCCAGCAGAACGCCGAAGTCGAAAAGCTCCTCTCGGGCGAAGACCGGCCTAAAGTCGACCAGCTTAATTACGTCGAACTGCTCGACTGCGGCATTCAGCGGCTGTTCAAATCCGACTTCAAAAACGCGCTGCGTTTTTTTTCAAAAGCCGTCAAAACCGACCCGCGCCAGCCTGAAGGCTACTATAATATGGCGCTGGCCTATTTTTACCGCAACAACGTTCCTCTGGCCATAATCAATTTCAGGCGCGCCATCGATTTAAAACCCGATCTGGCCGAAGCTTTTAATAATATCGGCGTCTGCTACATCAGGGCCAACCTTATTGAAAAGGGTATATCGCAGCTACGGCAGGCAAATCTTTACGCCCCGACGATGAAGGAAGCCATTGACAACCTTTACGAATTAAAAAACAAAGATCTCGATTATAACTATAACGACAAGCTGTTTCGTGAAAAACACAACCTGACTTCTTCTTCGCCCTCGCGTATTTTTTCGTTAAGGCTTAAATTATGCCAGCCTTTACTGAATTTATCGGATATCCAGAAAGATGAAAACCGTTTGCAGTTCACCGATACCGCCAGCGCCTACGACAGGCTCGCCGGAGAATATAAAACCCTCATTTTAGACACATATCCAGATATAGACATAACCCTTAAAGCGAGCATCGATATCGAAAATAAATACAATAAATACTGGGACGCGCTTAACCTGTTAAAAGTAGCCGACGAATTATACGAAAAAAAACTTTACGGAGAGTCCGAAAAATACTACACTCAGGTATTAAAAATACTGCCGGGTATATGCAGCGTTCATTTAAAACGCGGTCAGACCCGTCTTGATCTAAAAAATTACCGCGGCGCCGAATACGATTTTTCATTCGCGGCAAAAAATTCCGACGACGATATTGTCGTACGCGAAGGCATTAAACAGATACAGGAAATAAGAAAAAGAAAATTCGACAGTTTCTAAATAATTAAATTATGCCCGCTTTAAACAAGGCCGTTAAAAAATCAATAGTCACTTTTTTGATATGCTTTTTTCTGACAAGCGTAGTTATTTACCTTGAGGCAAAAGGCGGTTTCAAGTCGGCTGAGCGCGAAATGAACGATTTAATGATGAGCGCCCGGCCGCGCGAAAATATGCCCATAAACGAAGATATAATACTCGTCGGAATGGACGACGAATCAATCGATCACATCGGCCGGTGGCCCTGGAACCGTTCCGTGTTCGCCGAGTTCCTTCGATTTATTAAAAGAGGCGAACCCGCGGCGGTCCTCTTCGATATAGAATTTCTCGAAAAATTCCACCGCAATTCCAAGGCGGAAAAATATCATCTATACGACCAGCTCGAATTATGGTATGAATGCCTTCCGCTCGATATCAAAGAACTTTTCAACGATCAGACTGATGAAACCATAATCAAGCTCATCGCCGATTACAGGCAGTATCTTTCAGAACCGCGTCCTTTCGCCGATCAAACGATAACCGACGACGACTTTTTCGCCGAAGGCCTTAAATTATCTAAAAACATTTACCTGGCGATGCATTTCACCGACGATTATTTTTACCTGCTGCCCGGCCTTCTCGAAAACAAAGACAAATTCTCCGAAACGCTTATGAAAGTGCCTGAAATAAACAGGAACGACCTATATAAAGATTTTCTTATATACTCGAGGCTCGTCGAAGATTTTACATTTTCCGCCGATAAAATAGCCGAATTAAGCAGGCTCGAATCAAAATACGTAAAGGCCAAAATATTTGATATACGTAATTTTCATCTTCAGTACTGCGCCGACCGGATAATAAGCTCTTATATAACGGAAGGCTCCGCTGAAATAGATTTCAAGATCGTAAGAAATGAAATATTAAAAAGCATAAAAGCGGCTTCGGAAATAGATTTGATAAAAAAAGATATATTTCTGGGAATCGAAGATATAATAACTTCCAGGCTGGATTATTTTAATAACGTTAAACTCATCTATGACCGCGACGGAATCGAACTGCCCAAAGACGTGGCCGATTATTTCAGAAGCATCCAGCGTCCTTCGTTTCCGACGCTGCCGGTTACTAAACTTCTTAAAAACACCACTCACGTGGGATTCGCCAATAATAATCCCGACGACGACGGCACATACCGCCGCTATCCGTTGTTTTTCGAGATCAACGGCCGCTTTATCGCGCAGCTTTCACTAAAAGCCGTCGAAAAAATAATGAAACTCGATTTTAAAAAATCGAAGATCGAAAGAAATAATTTAGTAATCCCCGTCGGCGATCAAAAATATATAGCTAAAATCGGGCCCTGGCTGAGTATTCCGCTCAACGACGACAAAACCGCCATTTTTAACTGGGCCGCCCGTTACGGCGTAGCAGGCGGATTTAAAAACGCTTCATTTTATACACACTTTTTCAACCTTATGCAAATTGAAAAACGCGTTTATTTATTTTTAGCCGAGAGCCTTTTCGAATCGGTCGATGAAAAATGCGTTCATTTCTTCCGCGCCTATCACAAAATAAGGCAAAATGGTTTAAGCGCGGAAACTATCGACGAATTAAAGCCCTTATTTCCGAATATAATTGACGGGCTCGACGAAATGATAAAAAACGTCGTCAACAGTTTTGCGCGGCCGAATTTGACGCTTGAGCGCATAAAGCGTCTCAGAGAGAAAACTAACGATCTTCACATGGTAAAGCATCAATTAAATTCATTCTTAAAAAACATCGTAGGCAAAGACAACACCATAGATAATTTAAAAGGTAAGATATTGATTATAGGCCTCACCGCCCACGCGACATCCGATATAAAGCCGACTCCGGTTTCAGCCGAAACGCCTATGTTTTTCGGTCACGCGAATATAATCAATTCATTTATGAACAATAAATTCGTCAGACACGCCGATGATTTTTATAATAAAATGATCTTATTTTTCATGGCGCTTTTTTCATTCGCCACGCTCAATATTTTACACCCGGGCAAAGCCTTGCTGATAGCTATTCTTTCATCGGCGGCCTATTTTTACTTCACCTTTTTCATCTTCTGTAAGAGCGGCGTTTTCATAATCATTTTGCCTGTTATAACTATGCTTCTGCTTAACTTTTTCGGCGTAAATCTTTTTTTCTACTTCTACGAGGAGCGTGAAAAAAAATTCGTGCGCCAGGCTTTTTCGCACTATTTAAGCCCGAACGCCATGGAAGAAATATTAAGTGATCCGGACAATTTAAAATTAAAAGGCGAGGTCCGCGTTCTGACGGTTTTATTTTCGGATATCAGAAGTTTTACTACTTTTTCCGAAAACCACACGCCGGAACAGGTCGTAGCAATGCTTAACGAATATCTCGACTATATGACCGAAATCATATTCAAATATAAAGGCACGCTTGATAAATACGTCGGCGATGAAATCATGGCCGTCTATGGGGCGCCTTCGCGCGTTCTTCAAACCGATCACTGCGCCAGGGCTCTTTTTACGTCTATCGAAATGATGGAGGTGCTTCACGACCTTCAAAATAAATGGGTAAGCGAGAAAAAGCAGCCGGTAGATATAGGTATCGGATTTAACTCGGGCGAAATGATCGTCGGCAATATGGGCTCGAAAAAGCATTTCGATTATACGGTAATCGGCGACAACGTCAACCTTGGCGCGCGCG
Organism: bacterium UBP16_UBA6123; assembly: GCA_002423385.1. Taxonomy (GTDB): domain Bacteria; phylum Muiribacteriota; class UBA9980; order UBA9980; family UBA9980; genus UBA9980. Next base: position 19,084 of record DIVV01000185.1, on the reverse strand, counting down.
TCGAGGCGCTCACGCGCAATTATAACAATCATATCATATTTACGGAATTCTGTCTGCAACATTTAGAGGGGTTATGCACCTATAAATTTTTAGACACGATAAAAGTGAAGGGCAAAAACAAGCCTGTAAGCATTTACGAACCGATCGAGCTTACCGAAAAAGGCATCGAAGAGATGAAAAAATTCGGTCCGCGCATCAGCGTTTAATATTTAATTATCTGAAATTTAAATTTGAACTCAAAACGACAGGGCTATCAATTAATTTATTAAAATAAAAGACAATTTAAATAAATTAATTATTCAGTTTCGACCGTTTCTCCGCCGCCATGGCCGGATGCGGTAAACGCGTTGTCGAGCGTGCGGCTCTGAATTTCTAAGTTGAGTACAGCCTCTTTTTTAAGGTTTTCTTCGAAACCGTCGAGAATCATTTTTATATCGAGTTTGCGATGATATAATTCTTCTATGGCTATATCTATTGAATTGGTATATGAGCATTCGACTTTTTTTTCAGCGCCTTTTTCAAGCTGCTTCGCGCGCGCCGCGATTACCATTGTGAGCAAAAACTTGTTGGGTATTATTTTTGACAGATCATCAAAAGATCTTGGATTCATTTATAATTCTCCTTGTAACGCTAAATTGATATTATCACGAAATTATAACATATCTAGATAATAAAGTCAATATTTTTTATATTTATCATTTTAAACATGCAAATATTTATTCGGTTATAATTAATTCGCACGAAGCCGATTTGGTGGAATCGACCATGGAAACGGCTTTAATGACGAGTTTAACCGGGGGTATGCTCGAGGGCTGTGAATATCTTCCGTCAGATGATATATAACCTACAGTGAGAATATTTCCGTATTCGATATCGTTAACGTACCATCGCAGCCTTTTATCGGTATGACCGCTTACCACATAAGCCACGTTATAATCTTTATCGACTTTAGTGAGGTTGATAATTTCGCGGCCGCCATTAATTATTACGGTTACGGGAGTGAGAATAACAAGCGCTGAAGCCTGTTTCGAAGGATCTTCGACCGATTGAGCGGTTATTGTAACCGATGCTGGAGTATCGATAACGGCGGGGGCGACGTATAATCCGCTTGCATCGATGGTGCCTGCGACACTGCTGCCTCCGAGCATATCGTTAACTTTATAAACTACGCTCTGGTTGGTAAAGCCGGACATACTCACGGTAAAACGCCCGGTTTCGCGTATGCCCAGCGAATAACTCGCCGGCGATATAGCTATATCTTTAGGCGTATCGGGAAATATCGTAAGCTGTTTATAAGAAAAAGCCGAATTAATATCGATGGTCGAATTATTAATTTTATCTAAAAGCGCCGCAGCGGAAGCGCCGTAAATATCGGCGGCGGTTAAAAACTTCGGAGCGAGAACATCGCGCAGCGTATTAACGGTCGAATTCAAATCCAGCCTGCCGTTGGAAACCAGGAAATTTTCGAGTTTGGTGCGGCCTTCCGCCGCCTGAACCTCTATAACTTTTTTAGCGATAACGTGATATTCGTTAAATTCTGGAAGTACGATCGTGCCGCTCGCCGATGCGTCAACGACGCCAACATATACTTCATTTTTAGTAAGGCCGAATTTCAAGCCTAATTTCCGCCCTTTATAGCCGCCGAAAAACTTATATTTTCCGCCCTTAATCTGCGTGGAAGAAACGCTCGCTCCGTTTAAAAATAAAAACACCATATCTCCTTCGGAAGCGATAGCGCCGTTAACTAAATAAATCGGCCCCCTGGAAACGGAACCGGCAGCGGCAGGCGTAACAACCTGTGAGACGCTTCCTTCGATAGTTATCATATCCTCCGGGTTGTCGGATTCTTCACCCGCGCCGCCGCAACCCGACGCAAGAAACGCAAAAGAGAGCGCGAACGAAAGTAATATTAGTAATATATAATGTTTCCATATTCTTTTACCCGGATATAGCTTGTTTAAAATCATAACGGCGTCCTTTCTTTGATTGTTATTAATTTTCTTTGATCGCTAATCTTTGATCGCTAATCTTTGTTCGGTATTCTTTGATCGCTATTAATTATAATCGATTTTAATTAATTTTAGTATAAATAACCGCTTTATACACGGCCGCCGGCCGTAAATTGCCGTCGTATATCAATATAGATTTTTTCCGCCTTTTTAATAACGGCGGGATTCTTTTTTTTATATTCGCCGAAGTCAAAATCGTCGTCTTCCGTCGTTAACGCCGCCGGCGACGCCCCGTCCGAGGTGAATAAAACTTCTAGAGGCGATTGTATAAGCGCGTCGAATATTTTCTTTCTTAAAGCGATATCATCGACTTCCGCTTTAATAATTTTTCTTTTTTCAGCTAAAAACTCGAGCAGCGGAGCATATCCTTCATCAAAGGCCGCCGCCAGAATTTTTTTTAACTTTTTAGCGAGCGCCGGCGCGGCGGCCGAAGTCGATACCGAAGCCAGCAGAGAACCTTTGCGCACCACCGCCGGCACTATAAAATTACAAAGCGCCGGCTGATCGACTATATTTACCGGCAGCGATTTTTTATCGGCGGCTTCAAATACGCGGCGATTAAGCTCGCCATCATTCGTCGCGCAATAAACTAAAAAAACGCCGTCGATATCGCTTTCTTCAAAACCTCTTCTGAACGCCTTTATACGCCCTTCGCCGGCGAGACGCTCCAAAACGGCCGTCAGTTTTATAGATACGAGTTCCACAACGGCGCCGCAGGCTAAAAGCGATTTTACCTTTCTTTCGCCCACCGCTCCCCCGCCTACCACAAGACATCTTTTTCCCGCGAGATCGAAATTGAGAGGATAATATTTTTTACTCATAATCTAATTAATTTCCATATAAAATTTTATCAATAAAAGCGATAACAAATGACGCTGCCGGTGTTAAACAGCCTTCAAAGCTGAACGGCATTTTTCGCAATGCGATATTCCGACGGGGTTCATATGCGCGCAATTAGCGCATATATTAATTTTTTTGATGGTTTTCGCCGCCGCGCTCTCGCCCGCCTGATAACCCTGGTCATGGGCCTGCGTCGGCGCCTGCGCGACCGGCTGACACATAAGCCTGCTGGCTATAAACAAAGACTTCTTCGAATCGAAATAATCCGAGAGTATCCTGTTATCTGGAAATTTCGACATAAAAGTCTGAAACTCGTCGTAGATAACGGCCGCGAACCCCGATTTCATCATCGATTCATCGTATATCTGAAGAAGTTTTTTACTAAACTCGTTCTGTTCGAATAATGAGCGTGCCGTTTCAGCCGCCCTTCGATAATCTTTAGATTCGTAATAAGCCGAAACCAGAGCCAGCTTTATATCTTTTCGCGCCGGTTCCTCCGCTGACATTTCTTCGTAAAGTTTCAGCGCGTAAACCGAGCGGTCATTGACTATGGTGCATGATTTATAAACCATTTCACGAACCGCCGGATTATCGGGTGAAAGTTCATAGATTTTTTTATAAACTCTAACCGCGATTTCACTCAAATCGTTAGCGCTTATAAAATAAGAAGACAAAAAATTAAGAAGTTTTTTATCGTAAACTTCCCTGTTGAAAAGATAAATATAATACTTAACGGCTATATCTCCGCGCTGGTCAAGCTGCATAAAAGATCTGGCTATAAAAGTCTGCGCGGTATCATTAGCCCCGTCCAGCTCTAATATTTCAAAACCATTCTTAACGCAATCTTCATAAAGTGATTCTTTAAAATAACATTCACAAAGTGCGCTTCGTATCCGTATCTGATCGGAAGGCGGCATAAAACTCTTTAAAGCTCTTTTAAAAGTTTCGGCCGCCAGAGAGTATTTTTCTTTCTGCATTTGTTTCAGGCCTTTTTTATATAACGCCGAAAAATTTTCGGCAAAAAGAAAAAGAAAAAAAGAAGGCCTGGTCGTAACGGCCCACAGGATAACAATAATAATAAAATAATAAAATTTACTCGATAATATAACGCCGGCTGCGCTAAAAATTATGTTTTTAAAGATGTTAAAAACCGCCCACGGATCTCCAGCCGCGCTTAATCCGTCAAAAAGTGAAAAAGGCAGAGCGTCTTTAATTAAAACAATCCACAAAACGCAGATGACCACAACGCGGGTCCAGCGGGATAATTTTTCCGCGCGCAACATCATATTGCGGACTTCGTCGTTCTTTTCACGGCCTGCCGTCTCGGCGGCCTCGAATACATTTTCATCGTTGAATATTTTAGGCTTTAATACATGACTCATAATTCACACATTCAGATTTTTTTGTTTCATCCTTTAAACGCGCCGTAAGAATTCCGCGCGCCTCGCCCACAAGATAAAGAGAACCCGTTATACAGGCTAAATCCCCGTCACGCGTTTTTGAAATATAATCGAGAGCGGCCCTGACATTGCCGCGATACATTACATTTTCATGATATTCTTTGGCCTGATTAAAAAGCTCCATAACTTCTATATTTTTTTTGATATTATTGATCCCTACAATTATAATGCGGAAGGAAACCTCCGAAATTATTTTAAGCATCTGTTCGTACTGCTTATTCGGAAGTATGCTGATTATAGTGGTTATTTTACAATCTTTGAACAGGGTTTTTATATTACGCGCAAGCCCGAGCATTCCTTCGACATTATGCGCCCCGTCAAGCAGAATCGGGCCTTGCGCAAACTCGAATAATTCAAAGCGGCCCGGCCAGAAAGTTTTAGAAAGTCCACGCGCGCAGGCTTGCTGACATATTTTTATCAAACCGAGCCCGTTCAATTCTTCGATTATGCACAGCGCGCACGCCGCGTTGTTAAATTGATAGTCGCCGATTAAAGGAAGATGAAATAGCGCGTTTTTAAAAGATGGCGAATCGGCCGTAAAAACGGTGCCCGTCTTATCTATTGAAACTACGCGGCCGGCAATCTGCTCTTTAACGCGTACCACTTTCGCCGCGTTCCTTTTTATAGCCTCTTTTTTTATGAATTCATAAAGCCCGTCGTTATCAACGTTAACGCAAAGCACCGAGCCGGGCTTGACTATAGCGGTTTTTTCACGCGCAATATCTTCTAGAGTGCCGCCGAGATATTCGATGTGATCGAAAGCCACGCCCGTAATCGAACACACCGCGCCGTTTAAAACGTTGGTAGAATCGAGACGGCCTCCTATCCCCACTTCGGCTATTACAAAATCGCAATTATTGGAATGAAAATATAAAACGGCGATTACAAGCATAAGCTCGAAAAAAGACGGAGCGAGGCCCAAAAAATCGTAAGCGGCACGGGCCCGATCAAGCACGGAACAAAAATCTTCTTTGCCTATATTAACGCCATCGATTTTTATTCGTTCACGAACATCGACTAAATGAGGGGAAGTAAACAATGCCGTCCTGTAGCCCATTTCACTCAGTATCGACGCCGCAAAAGCCGCGGTGGAGCCTTTACCGTTGGTTCCGGTAATGTGAACGATCTTCATTTTCTGATGAAAATTGCCGAAATGCCCGAGGACCTTTCTGATATTATTAAGGTCCGTTTTTTCACCCTTCGCTATTACTTTATTTATATATTCCAGAGAAGTCCGATATTTAATGCCGCTCACCTTCATCATCATCATTTTCTTCTTCTTTTTCGTCGCCGCCCGAATTAATATCCGCCCGCGCAACGGGTTTCATAATAAAATTTATCGCATAATTTTTAGACGCATCGATATAAACGCTTTTAACCAGATCGCGATAATCTTCGGCGGATGCGCTGATTTCGTAACTGCCGCTTTGAACGCTTTGAATATAATAACATCCGAACTCGTCGGTTATGCGGCTTAAAACTTTCGTTTCGACGGTATCCGCGCTCACCGATATTTCTTGCGTTGCCCCGGCCGAATAATTCAGCGGAATCATCTTAACGCCGGCGAGCGCTATAGGTTTTAAAGTGTCAGGGCCGATTATGCGGCCATAAACCGTATATGAATGTTTTTTCATTTTAAAGGCGGTGGATACTTTTTTCCCCGTAATAACCGCCGCCGTTTCTTTAATATCGTGATACCCTGAAGCGTGTATGCTTATTTCCAGAGTTCCGTACTGACATTCCTCAATTAAAAAATCGCCGTTTTTATTAGTTCCGGCGCTTTTTTCACCGTTAATATACACCTCGGCATCCGCCACGGGCGTTCCGTCTTCGATATCGGTTATAACTCCGGCTAATTTGAAAGTATTGAGCCCTATATTCACTTTTCCTAAATTAGTAAAAATTTCTTCGCCGCGGCACTTTAATATTCGTATTTTTATATATTGCGCATCGATTGGCTCGAATTCGCAGACCGTGATTTCAGCCGTGTCGCTCAACGTGAAAATACCGCTCGATAGCCAGTAGGTTTCATCTTCGGTATCAAATTCGGAACTTAAAATCTCGATTTTTTCAGCTCTCATCCGCGGCTCGATACCGGCCGGCGGCATTATGCTCAGACTTCTTATTTTAGAAGGTTTGGAAGTTTTATAAGACAATTCCGCTATTTTGCGTTCGGCGTCGGTGAAACGCAAATTTTCGCTGAGTGTTTGCGTTTCTTCGGTTTGAGCATACACGATACCCGCAAAAAAAGCGCATGATAAAAAACAGGGGAAAAAGCACGGCAAAACCGCCGCTGAAAAAAAAGCGGAAAGCGCGCATGAACGTATTAATAATGATAATTCTTTCTTACAGGCTTTTTTCATCTTTCATCAGTGGCAATTTTATCACTTAAGCTCTTAAAAGTCAATAGCGGGCCTTTAAAAATTATATAATTTGAAAATTTTAGTTGATTTTTATACGGCTATAATGTATAATAGCTTTGCTTTAGAAAGAGAGTCTTTTTAACAAGTATATTTTTTTGTCATATAATAACCGGGAGGAAATGGTGAACAGAGTTTTCAAGAACCTTACATTTTACATACTGATCCTGCTGATACTATTTACTGCTTTCGGCAGGCTCGTTAAACCGACGCAGATCAAAGAATACAGTTATTCTAAATTTTTAGACCTCGTCGAATCAGAAAACGTCAAAGAAATTTTGCTGCTCGATAAGCAGGTCAACGGCAAATTGAAAGACGATTCGCAATTCAGCGCCTTCGTTCCCGCAGACGATAAAGAACTTCTGCCGCTGTTGCGCAAATCCAAAGTGAATATTAACGTCAACCCGCCGACCACGCTTCCGTGGTATCTTGAAATATTGCTTAACTGGCTGCCTATCATCATTTTTATAGGCTTCTGGATTTATATACTTCAAAAAACCAACGGTAACGGCTCGCGCGCCATGTCTTTCGGCAAGATGAAAACAAAACCGACTTCCGAAAACCGGCTGCGCGAAACTTTCAAAGACGTTGCAGGCTGCGACGAAGCTAAAGAAGAGCTCACAGATATAGTCGAATTTCTTAAAAATCCGCCTAAATTTCAGCGACTCGGCGGCCGCATACCTAAAGGCGTCCTGCTGGTCGGCCCTCCGGGCACCGGTAAAACTCTTTTAGCAAGAGCCGTCGCCGGCGAAGCCGGAGTCCCCTTCTTCAATATATCCGGCTCCGATTTCGTCGAAATGTTCGTCGGCGTCGGCGCATCGCGCGTTCGTGACCTTTTCTATCAGGGTAAAAAAAGCGCGCCATGCATCATCTTCATAGACGAAATCGACGCGGTCGGCCGCCAGCGCGGCACCGGTCTCGGCGGCGGTCACGACGAACGCGAACAAACGCTCAACCAGCTTTTAGTCGAAATGGACGGCTTCGAAACCAATGAAGGCATAATATTAATAGCGGCCACCAACCGCCCCGACGTTCTAGACCCCGCGCTGCTCCGCCCGGGCCGCTTCGACCGCGAAGTCACCGTCGATTATCCCGATTTAAAAGGACGAATCGAGATATTAAACGTCCATATCAAAAAACTTCCGCAAACCGAAATCAACCTCAACGTCGAGTTAATAGCGCGCGGCACACCCGGCCTTGCCGGCGCCGATCTGGCTAATATAGTCAACGAAGCCGCGCTTATCGCCGCCAAACAGAATAAAACGCTCGTCGAAACCTCCGACTTCGAACTCGCCAAAGATAAAATATTAATGGGCAGCGAAAGAAAATCGCGCGTGATGTCCGACGAGGAACGCCGCATAACGGCCTACCACGAAGCCGGTCACACGCTGGTTATCGTTAAGACGCCAGAAACCGATCCCGTGCATAAAGTTACTATAATACCCCGCGGCAGGGCTTTGGGCCTCACGCACAGCCTGCCCGAGCGCGACCGCTACCATTACAGCCGCACTCACTTCGTTAACCAGATAACCAAGCTCATGGGCGGACGCGTGGCCGAAGAAGTAATATTCAACCAGATATACACCGGCGCCTCACACGATATGCAGGTCGCCACCAATATAGCGCACAACATGGTTTGCGCCTGGGGCATGAGCGATAAACTCGGTCCCATAACTTTCGGCAGGCGCGAAGAGCACGTATTTCTCGGCCGCGAAATAACCAAGGTGAAAGATTATTCCGAAGATACAGCAAGACTCATCGATGAGGAAGTATCGAAGATAATCAATGAATGTTATAAAAACGCGAAAACCATAATCGAAAACAATATCGACGGCCTTCATAATTTAGCTAAAAAACTTCTCGAAGTTGAAACCATCGACGCCAAACAGATAAAAGAAATACTCGGTATCGTAGTTGAAGAAACGCCGCCGGTCGCCGGAACCGAAGCCAATGCGCAGCCCGCGGTATAATAAATAAAACCATTTTTTATAATTTAAAATTCAAATATACAGACACAATTCAACCTCGATAATAAACGACCGCTTTATTTATCAGTAATAAATGAAGCGGTCCTTTTATTTATTGAATTGCGCCGAAATCACTAAAAAGCATATAATCGGAAATAAAACTATCAGCAGGCGGTTCAACCGGTTGGCGAATTCTTCTTTTTTCTGATCGACAAGAACCGTCATCGCGACTACCGATACTATATTGACGGCCAGCATGAAATATATGGATATCATCAACCGGTCGGCTAAAGTAAGATAACTCACCTGCGGAATGGCGGCCGAAAGATTGATGTGAAAAGCCACCGAAGTATAAACGGTCGAAACGCCTAATGAAATTCGCTGCGAATATTTATCGAGACTTAAAAAAAACGATATGAATGAAAGCGATAATATTACGGTAAGCGGAAGCATTACTTTAAGCATCGACGAAAAATAAGGCCGCGAAATTATCGTGCTGAATACGAACCTTGAATAATCGCTACTGGATGCGTTTTCAGGCGTAAATCCGAAATTGGTTTCATATCTGTGATTGGTAATATAACAGTCTTTGCCTTTTATTTCCCAGCCCTGAAGTTTCGCCTTCGAATCTAACGAATTTTCATAAGTGGATAAAACATATTTCATCTTGCTGATATCGAGTTCTTTATCTTCGATTTCGATATTTATTTTCTGCCTGTCCAGCGGATAATTTATAAAATTAAAATCATTAGATGTCGTCGTCACTATCCTGTAATTGATCCATTTATATTCCACGCCGTCAACTTCGGCGGTTTCTTCCGAAATAACGTCTTTATGGTCAAGCGAAGCGTTCATCACTTCAAAATTAAGAGGGTTCAATTCAGGATCGCGCCACAAAAGCCAGAAGTAAAAATCTATGGTGCAGGTGCCATTGGCTATATTAAGATTTTTATAGTTTAAAACATATGCGCCTACCTTAACTTCGTTACTTGCCATACCTTTTAAAAATTCGCGGTCTTTGAGCATCGATTCATTATAAGCAGCGTCATTGGTCAAATTAATTCCGTCCGAAAAAACAAGGCCGCCTTCGCGCGCGCCACCCCAGAACATAAAAAATATTAAAACTGAAATTATAAATATCAGCGACAGCTTCGTATATTTATCCAAAGTAAATCCTCTTTCTTAAACCTCTTTAATTGATTATTTTTTTGTTAATCTTTTATTTATTATCCTTTTAAAAAATAATTATATTATTGATAAGCGACACTGCCGCATACGACGCTTCTATTCGCGCCGGTAGCCGACGGCACGTTCGACGGCCTGCCGTATATAGTTTCATTAGCCAGCACCGCGATTAAAAGCGCTTCTTTAGATTTGGACTCTACATTCATCTGCTGCGATTTAATCGTTTTAATATTAAACGGCGTAAGACCCTCCGCCAGCGAATCGAATAGAAGCGGATTCTGCGCGCCTCCGCCCGAGCATACTAAATAAAGCGGGCAGGTTTCGCTTTTAACGGCCGTCTTTTTTAAACCGCACTCACGCGCGGCCGCATACATTTTATTATTTATAATATATTTTTTTATATCGTTAATTACGCAATAAGCGCTGAATTCAGTCGCCGTTCTTATCATATCGTTAAAACCGATGCCGTTGGCTTTACAATACTCAATGAGCGAGGCAGTATAACAATCGCCGAAAACTTCGCGGCCGGTGCTTTTCGGCGGCGATTTTTTCAAATATGGATGCGATTTCATCAATTTAAACAGCGGCGGTGAAATTTTTCCGCCAAGCGCGACTCTGGCGTTTTTATCATATTTAAGCCTGCCGCCGCTCATTTGAATAATCATCTTATCAATTATCATATTTCCCGGGCCGCAATCGAAAGCCTTTATTTCATCAAAACGACCGCCCGCCGGTATATGCGTTAAATTCGATATACCGCCTATATTAAGCGTTATCACTTCACGCCCCGCACCCGCGAATAAGATAAAATCCAGATAAGGCACTAAAGGCGCACCCTGACCGCCGGCACCTATATCGGCAGCCCTGAAATCCCATACCACCGGCTTATTTAATAAAGCCGACATATAGGCGCCCGAACCAAGCTGAAGCGTAGCCTCACCCGGAATGTGATAAAAAGTCTGACCCGATATTCCGATAAAATCTAAATTTTCCGTCTTAATCCCCGACGATGCGCATATCTTTTTTACACAGGCCGCATATAAAGCCGATATTTCATAATTAATCCGGCATATATCTTCGAGTGAAGCGCATTTTGAATGCATAATTTCGCGCATTTTAGCCTTTAAACCCGGCGGTATGGCAAAAACCTCAAAAGCAACATTTTCAAAGCGCGTATTAACGCCGGCGCCCTTAATGCGGGTGATAAGAACATCGATGCCGTCAAGCGAAGTGCCGCTCATTATTCCGACGGCGGTTTTAAATTCGGATATCGTCTTTGATATTATATCTTTCATCACCCACATTATAATAAATTAATATAATATTTTCAATAAAAAATCAAAAAAAGTTGACTTTTTAGCTAAAAAATAATATTCTATTCTTTTAAAATAATTAATAGTTATAAAATTGTTAATAGTTATAAAATTGTTAATAGTTATAAAATTGTTAATAATTGTAAAATAACTGATAAATGTAAAATTAATCGATTAACCAACGTCTAATGACTAACGACTAATAACTAATGACTGATAAAGGAATGTATATTAATGAAAATTACGGGCAATATTGTCGATTTAATAAATTCGCGCATATTTTACGGAACGCTTACCATTGAAAATAAAATTATTAAATCCGTCGAAATGATAGAAACGGAAAAAATTGGCTGTGAATACATCATCCCCGGCTTTGTCGACTCGCATATCCATATAGAAAGCTCTATGCTCACTCCCGTCGAATTTTCTAGAGTGGCGCTTCGCCACGGCACCATCGCTACGGTTTCCGACGCTCACGAAATAGCTAACGTGAGCGGCATAAACGGAATTAAGTTCATGCTCGATAACGCCCGGATGACGCCTTTAAAATTTCGCTTCAGCGCGCCTTCGTGCGTTCCATTCGATGCCGGATCGCCTTTCGCGATTTCACCCTCCGACGTTGAAGAATTAATGCAGTTAAGCGTAATTAACCATCTTGGAGAGGTTATGAACGTTGCCGGCATTTTAAATGACGATGACGACCTTTTAAAAAAAATAGCGATCACGCGTAAATATAATAAAGCCGTTGACGGCCACGCTCCGGGACTATCAGGCGATGCCCTTAAAAAATATGCCGCAGCCGGCATTACTACCGACCACGAATGCGTCGAATTAAACGAGGCGCTTGAAAAAATAGCCAGCGGAATTAAAATTCAAATACGCGAAGGTTCCGCTGCCAAAGATTTCGACGCTTTATTCCCTCTGCTGAACACACACCCTGATTTTTGCATGTTCGCAAGCGACGACAGACATCCCGACGATCTTTTAAAAGGTCACATTAATCTGCTCGTAAAAAAAGCCGTAGCTCGCGGCGCGGCGCCGCTTAACGCTCTTAAAGCGGCCTCGCTCAATCCAATTAAGCATTATAACCTCGACTGCGGACTTTTACAGCCGGGCGACAGCGCCGATTTTTTAGAAGTGGATAATCTTAAAGATTTTACCGTGCTCAAAACTTATATAGCCGGCGAAGTAGTAAGCAGCCGCGACGGCAGCGCCGTTCAACCTTTGCCGGTCTCATTCGATTATATTTTCAACGCATCGCCAAAAAGCGCCGCCAACTTTTACATCGAAGCAAAAGGAAAAACCGCTAACGTTATAGAGGCATTCAATGGAAGTTTAGTTACTAAAAGAGCTGGATACGATATAAAAACTAAAGACGGCTTCGCACTTTGCGACGCCGCAGCCGATATTGTAAAAATAGTTCTGATAAGCCGCTACGATAAATCCGCTCCGCCGGTCGTCGGCTTTATTAAAAACACCGGCTTTAAAAACGGCGCGATAGCCTCGAGCGTCAATCACGACGCACATAACATAATCGCCGCGGGCAGCGACGATGAATTAATCGCGCAGGCCGTTAACATGGTTATTAAGGCGAAAGGCGGAATAAGCGCCGTTGCTGCCTGCGGTGAATGCGATATACTGCCTCTTCCGATCGGCGGCATCATAAGCGATATGCCCTGCGAAATAGTCAGCGAAAAATACGCGCGCCTCGAAAAGATAATATTCGATAAGATAAAAACAAATTTGACGGCGCCTTTTATGACGCTGTCGTTTATGTCGCTCTTCGTTATACCAAGCCTTAAAATGAGCACGACAGGCCTCTTCGACGCCGATAATTTCCGTGTGATCGGATTATTCGAACGCTGAAAAGGCCTGTGTTAATAAATTAATATAAAATAACGATTAATTAATATTTAAAACTCGAGCCGCTTATAAATTCGCGCAAAATAGAAGTCGGCGGAATTTCTTCATAACCGATCGGAAGGAAAAGCTCTAAAAATTTAAGCAGTCGACGCGCTTCGTGATATTCTTTATCCTCGATCGTAATTTCTCTCAGTAATGGTTCGGCAAACTGTTTAAGCACCGAAAGCTCGTAAATCAAAGCTGAATTAAACATTATATCCGCGTTTTCCTGAAATGGAAATATATTTCTTTCTTCACCACGACGCACCGAAGGCCAGCGGCTGATAGTATCTTTAGCGCTGTAACCTCTGAATTTCGCGTCGCGCACCATACGGCGGATTAAACGCGTATCGGTAGTCGGAATGCGGTTGTAATCGTCGATGCAAAGCTGAGTGAGGGCGGAAGCGTATATTCTAAATTTATTATGCGCAGGGACCGAACTTGTAAGTTCATCATTCAAGCCGTGAATACCTTCCATTATTATACACGTGTTTTCACTGATGCGAAGCGGTTTTGTCGTCGATTTACGCTTTCCCGTTTTAAAATCGTACTCGGGTATCTGCACTTCTTTGCCTTTAAGTAAATCTATCAACTGCGAATTTAAAAGTTCGAGGTCTAACGCCTTGATACATTCAAAATCAAGATTGCCGTCTTCATCGACAGGACTCTGTTCGTGATTGAGAAAATAATTATCGAGCGAAAGCGCTATAGGATTAAGACCATTAACCATCAACTGAACCGAAAGCCGCTTTGAAAAAGTAGTTTTCCCGGAAGAAGACGGGCCGGCGATAAGTATGAGTTTAACCTCATCGCTTCTTTTGCTGATTTCATCAGCTATTATAGCTATTTTCTTTTCGTGAAGCGCTTCCTGAATTTTTATTATATCAAATATCTTTTTATGCGAGGCGAATTCATTAAGACGACCTATATTATTAATATTTAATATAGCGCCCCAGGCCTTACTTTCACGATACACTGAAAATAATTTATTCCAGTTTTTAATAGGAGATATCTGCGTGGGATTGATAGGCTCAGGGAATCTTAATATAATGCCGGTATTATATTTGTTCAGTTCGAAAAATTTAACGTAGCCGGTAGATGGAACGAGCGCGCCATACTCGATATCGACATAATTTCCAAGCCTGTAAATCGTAACCTCGTTATAGGGCATATATCTTATCAATCTGACTTTATCAGGATATCCTAATTTTTTAAATAATTCTTCGGCCTCGTCTTTTGGAAGAGTCTGCTTCTCAAACTGCATATCCCTTTGAACTATTTCATTCATTTTAGCGCTAATTTCAGCTATTATTTCATCGCCGACGGGAACGTCGGTATTTAAGCTGTAATAATAAGCGTTTCCAAGAGAGTGCCCTATTATCATACGGCTGTTGCGGTAAAGCTCAAAAACCGCGCAAGTCAATACCGCCGATAACGAACGCCTGTATATTTCCTGGCCCTCGCGATTTTTATATGTGAGAAACTCAACCGTCGAATCTGAATGAAGACTGCACTGAAGACAATGAACGACATTATTAACCGTGGCGCCAAGCGTTTGGAATCTGGGATTTGGATTCGGGAACAATGCGGCAAGATCGCTTAATTTAATGTCTTTGTCGTATTCCTGAGTAGCTTGACCAAGTAAAGTAACTTTAATTTTTTCCATTTTTTTACCTACACCTCTTAATTTATTCGTAAAAACGCAGCTTGTGGCTGTTATTTTTTGGCTTAATCGCTTAATTAATGATTTAAAATTTATATGTTTTTTTATAAAATAAATATCCACAGGATATACTATTGTATCAGATTATTTATTAATTGTAAAGAATTTTACTGAATTTTATCTGAGTTTAATCTGAGTTTAATCTGAACTTTATCTGAATTTTCAAATAATTATATTGGTTCTTCTCCGAAAAAGTTGCTAGGTTTTTGATAAAATAATGGACACTATAACCTTTTTCTGGTAAAGTTAATTTACCAAACAAACAAACCAGAAAAGAGGTATTATAATGTCCGAAGTAAATATTACTCCATTATTGTTTAATTGTCAATCAAAAGTTGTAGATCAATATGTCGTGTTAGATAAAAAAGTCCTAAATGTAGTTCTAATGCCCGACGAACGATATGCTCCAATTTGCAGCCGATGCCGTACTATCTGTAAAAAAGTTCACTCATATACTGACCGTGACATACGTGATTTAAATGTTTTTGAATATAGAACCAACATTGTTTGTTGCTATCGCAAGGTTAGATGCCCAAAATGCGGTATAACCGTTGAAGATATCGGATTAACCGAACCGGGTGTCAGAATAACTAAAAGACTGGCCGAATATATTGTGATTTTATGCCATTTTATGGCCATTACAGACGTCGCCAGGCACCTCGGCCTTGATTGGAAGACCGTCAAAGAGGTACATAAAAAATATCTGTTATATAAGTTTTCAAACGAAAACTTCGGAAAGCCAAGGGTATTAGTCGTTGACGAAATAGCTATTCATAAAGGCCATAAATACCTTACGGTTATCATTGACTGGGATACTAAAAAAGTTCTGTGGATGGGAAAAGATCGGAGAGTAGATTCAATAAAACGCTTTTATAATCTGCTATCGGATGAGCAAAAAAAAGGCATAGAAGCTATAGCGATGGATATGTGGAAGCCTTTTATTAAAGCAACTCTGGATTGTCTTCCTAATGCTTGCATAGTATTTGACCAGTTCCATATACTTAATACTTTTGGCAAAATAATAGATAAAATAAGAGTAGCCGAGTACATGGCGGCATCTAAAGAAGACAAAGAAATAATCAAGGGCAGCCGATTTTTATTGCTTAAAAATTCTGAAAACCTTCAAGACGAAGAGAAGTCAAAATTAAACAAAATATTGGCAATTAATAAAAATATAACAACTACACTGATTCTCAAAGATCTATTAAAGAAATTATGGAGTCACAGGCATACCGACAAAGCCAAAGAATTTCTTGAATATTGGTGTCAATTGGCCATAGATAGCGGTATTAAATACCTAAAATCATTCGTTAAAATGCTTAAAAAGCATGCTCACGGGATACTAAGCCATTGCAAGTACCCTATACACACCAGTATTATAGAGGGTTTTAATAATAAAATCAAAGTTATTAAGCGCAAAGCCTATGGTTTTAATGATATTGAATATTTTATCCTCGTTGTAAAAGAGGCATTTTTTAGCAACTAAATTGGAGAGGAACCNNTATTATATATATATGCGTCAAAAGTGCCGTGACTGTGGTAATTAATATTAATATTATTATAATTTTATTTATTCTTTTAGTTATCATATTTTCATTCCACATTAATATTAAAATTGTGAATTGTTAGTTTTTATAGTATATTTTGTCGATGTTATCTTTCAAATTTCCTCCGCTATACCATGCACTATATAATATATCTTTTATTCTATATAAATTTGAAAACCACGAATGCCATTCTGCTGTTATTTCAATTGATGAATATGATAATAATTTTATTTCATCATTATTCAAATAATTTATTATTTCAGAATTTATTAGCCAGTTTTCATTGATGTTAATGCTATTTTTTATTTTTTTCGATTTTAGTAAAAGTTTAAGTTTATTAAGTTTTGCATCTTTAGCGGCATTATCAAAAGTCTTAATAAAACCAACATATTTTCCATAGTAATATTCATTACATATCAGTGATTTATAATTGCATGTTAGCGCCAATGCTATCATAATGTATAAAATGCAAAAATGTAATCGTGCATATTTTGTAAAAGTTATAATTAACCATAAACATAATAGTGGAATTAACCATTGTAAAAATGGTCTGCCCATGCTATTGGTAGATGCAATTTCAATATAAAATGTAATACATATAATAAAAATTGAGATCGTATTTATAAAAAATGTAATTAAGAAACATTGTGGTTTATCAAAATGTTTAAATAACCAAAAAATAGAAAAAATAAGGGTTATTATAATTGATAAAGCATTTATATCGGCTTCCATGTAAATACTCCAGATTATGTAAATTTATCTTAATATATTTTATCATATTTTTCAATTAATACAAGTATTTTATTTTTTAATAAGACTTTCCGTAATTATCTTAGATTAAATATCGTTCTTTGGTTTTAAAATGTATGAAATCTTTAGATTAATGATTAAATTGGAAGTTGGTGACATGCTATTTAAACAGTTTTGTTGCTTTTTTATCGGCTGTGCCGTCTGGAAGACGGCGCTGCCGCTAACCGTGATGGTTGGAATGAGGAAACTTCGTCGGTCGCGCTCCTTTCGCACAACGCCGTGGGTATCCGAAGTTCGAGCGTCCTTAGAAACGCTTGCGTTTCTTGGGCGCTTGAATTTGGTGAGGACGGGACGCCACAGGGCGGACCGGCCGAATCCGAGGAGCCTCCGCGGGGCGGCGGCGACGTAGCGGGCATGCGCTTGTTAGCCGATGGCCCCCCGGCCCAAGTTTAAATTACGAGAAGCTATAATAAAATAGAGAATGTTATGAATGCGATTGTTTATGATGCTAAAAAAGTTTATCCGCAACGGCAGTGCGAGCGCCCGGCGAGCGCGCTGTTGCGGCAAATCATTTAAATATAATGTTAATTACATTGATTTAAATTTCAAGTTGTTTATAATTGCCATTAGTTTTTAAATGTGTATTTTTTTGCTTTTGATAATTTTACTTAATTTTAACAAACCATTTATGCCGAGTACCATCCCAGCCGTGGTGTTTAGTTTTGAAAGCAGACATAGCTGCAACATATTGAGAAAGCATAATTACTACATCGCTTATTTGGGGCATATCGTCCTCATTTAATAAATCTAAAAATTCTATTGTTTCTTGGTCATTGAGAATAATTCTTATTTTATTCAGTATCCTATTCACGATTAGTATTTTGTTCTTACTTATTGTAGCTTCTGGTTTTTTTTTGGAAAGATCCTTAAATTCTTCATACATTGACGTCAACAAAGGTTCCATCGTATCATGAAGATTTGCTTTTTCAAGTGTTGTTAGATATTTTGTTTCTTTCATAAATCCTCCTTAGGTAGGGCATGCTCTTAGAAATTCTATGTATTTTTTCTTTAATACTTCTATAGGGACTCGTTGCTTGCTATCATAAATTTCAACCATAAGTTTTAGATCTTCATCGGTTATTGATATAATACATTTACGTTGAGAAGACCATAAATCAATTGTATTTTTAAATATCTCTTTTGGCATAGGGTTTCTCGTAATAAAAACACCAAAATTTCCAATATTGGATTGAAGATATCTGTTTAATTGATTTATATGATCTCTTTCAAGTTTTTTAACATTTTTCATTTCGAAAACAATTTGCTTATTAGAATAGTCATTATAAATGTCATTAAGAAATTCAATATCTCTATTGTTATAAAAAATCAAATCTCTTATGTGTCGACCAGAATCAGTTCTACTCTGCGTTTGCGCAAAATCTAGATGAGGATAAAATAATGATGTTAATAATTCAGATACAAGATTTTCATATTGCCAATCTGCTCCATCTTCTTTACCAACTTTAAGTTTTAAAATTTCGCTTAACTTTCTTTTGGAAGAGATAATGGGGATTTGACTAAAAAGAGGATCGTTTTTACAATCTGCAGATGATTTAATTTTATTTTTAAGATATTCTTCAACAACACCATAATTCTCTCTATTGTATATTAATACCTTTACTCGACTTTCTTCTTGATTATGATTAATTATCTCATCTTTGGGGCAATAAGAACGGAAATATTCTTCAAAGTTAATCCATGGCGTAAAGCGTAACCATCTCTTAGGAGTAAATATTATAGGGGCTTTGGTTTGGGGATTGACGGGTAAAAAAGCATTTTGATTATGCTCAAGTTTATTATTTCTATAATTATAGATTACGTCAATACACACTTTTTCTATAGGAATTTGATATAATTCACATTGTTCTATTGTATAGTCTATAACAGACTGTGTGAATTAATCACGCT
>DIVV01000040.1 GCA_002423385.1 bacterium UBP16_UBA6123 | reverse complement strand
AGCTACCAGCTGCTCCATCCCGCGACGTAAAATGCCTAGGGCCGGAATTGAACCGGCACGGGGCCAAACCCCAACGGATTTTAAGTCCGCTGTGTCTACCAGTTCCACCACCCAGGCAACACTGGTTTAACAGTAAAGGTATTGTATCACATATAAGTTTGTATGTCAAGAGAAAAAAAGATATTAATTTAAGCCGGCTTTTTATCGGGAGTAAAACGGTTATAAAAACAAGACAATTCAGCTTTATATATTTAAATATTTTTCGCCGGTTTATGCCGTTTTTATCTTTTAATCGTCGATTACATTTTAATCAGGTTGATATTAGCGTTTATGATTTCTTTATTTAAATTAAATTTAAGCCGGTCGAATGAAGGAGCGTTCAGAAGCGGCCGAAACCGTTTGTAGAAGCCGTAAGGTTCTCTGGGCGTATTGAAAAAACCTCCGTAATTGAGTTTGCCGTCGCCGTTTTTATCTTCAAAGGCCATTATTAAATACTGGCCTTCGGGCATTAAAAAGAAGTATTCGGCCTTTTCTTCTTTGATTTTAGCCGGATATATTATGAGGCTTTTCGAGGCGAGGCCGTCTTCGAAATTAGCTTCGTTTGAATAGATGCTGATATAAACTTTATGCTCGCCGGTTAAGCCGCGTATGTGCCCGCTTATTTTATATGAATGTCCGGCGGAAGCGAAACGGGTAAAGGCGAAAGAAAAAATGATTGCCAGAACGGCCGCGGTTAAAAGCGCCGCTGAAAACGGAGCGGTAATTTTAATGAAATTATTATATGGCGAGGCGTATGGCATTAATATTTTTTTAATCATGAATTCTCATTCCTTAATTGTTATTTCTTCGTTAATAACCTGGTATCTTCATTTTAATATTAAATAACTTTTTAAATTAAATTTTACTCATCAAAACAGAAAGAAGCCTGAAAGAAAAATGAAATCGGTTAATTTTACAATTATTTTGAAATTATGTCAATAAGCGATTTAATAATTTTAAAAATAACGCATAAAAAAAATGCGTAAAATATATTGAAGATAAAGGTTTATTCTGATATAATTACCCGATATAAACCTTATGGTTATGGAGTGGATTCTTCCATGTATAAATTTCTTTACGATTCTTTCGTTTATTCCGGCCTTTCACATGGCAATTCCTATTATTTAAGCATTTTTATTCTTTTTATAGTTATGCTCTTCTTTTGCTGGCTTTCTAATTATATAGCCAAAAAAACCATATCCAGAGCGGTTTATAAAATCGTCGTCAGGAGCCAGAATCGCTGGGACGACGTTTTTTACGAAAACAAGGTTTTCAGCGTCGTTTCTCATGTCGCGCCCGCCGTCGTTATTATGATTTTCGCCGGCGAATTTCAATTATGGCGCGATTTTTTG
Organism: bacterium UBP16_UBA6123; assembly: GCA_002423385.1. GTDB lineage: Bacteria > Muiribacteriota > UBA9980 > UBA9980 > UBA9980 > UBA9980. Next base: position 5,672 of record DIVV01000040.1, on the reverse strand, counting down.
AATAAATTCGCCATGATATATATGGCGGTAATAACTTATATAGCTTTCGACAGGATCATCGATTCGGTCGACTCTATTTATAAGACTTATGAGGTTTCAAAAGAAAAGCCGGTTACTAATTATCTTCAGGTGTTAAAAATTTTCTGCATTATAGTTTGCGTAATAATCGCGGCCGGCATAATCGTTGAAAAATCCCCGTGGACGCTGCTTAGCGGTATAGGCGCCATGACGGCGGTTTTAATGGTTATATTCAAGGACACCATAATGGGCTTGAGCGCAGGCATACAGCTTTCAGCAAATAAGATGCTTCATATAGGCGACTGGATCGAAATGCCTAAGTATGGCGCGGACGGCGAAGTTATTGAAATCACTCTGAACACCGTTAAAGTTCAGAACTGGGATAAAACGATCATTATGATACCGGTTTACTGCCTTATATCCGAATCTTTTAAAAACTGGCGCGGAATGTATATGACGGGCGGCCGCCGCATTAAGAGGGCTATTTATCTGGACATGACCAGCATTAAATTCTGCGGCCCGGAGGCCGTCGAAGATTATAAAAAAGACGAACTGATAGGCAGTTATATCGAGTCGATAATGAATGAAAAGGCGGCGTGCGCGGAAACCAACACGGCGGGCGGCGGCGGGCGCCCGGTAAATGACGAAGAAGCCGAAAAGTCCCTTTTGCCGGGAGTTGAAAATAAAAAATGCGCGTCCGGCTGTCAATCACTCACTAACGCCGGTATATTTCGCGATTACGTATATCAATACCTTAAAAAACATCCGCATATTAATGCAAATATGTATTTAATGGCGCGTCAGCTTCAGCCCGGCGCGTACGGTCTGCCGGTTGAAATTTACGCTTTCTGCCGGGAAACCGAATGGACGGTCTATGAAGACGTTCAGGCGCAGATTATCGAACATATGCTTTCGGTGGTGCCGCGTTTCGGGCTTCGGATTTTTCAGCGTCCGGCCGCGTAGAAAAGCCGGGCTAGAGCGGCGTTTGAATATTAACGAAAATATAAATATAAATATAAGTACAAGTATAAATTTAATCATAAAATCATAATTATGAACAAAAACATAATAAAAATTAAGTAAAATTATCGGAGCGAGTATAATATGAAAATAGAATTTTTATTATTTCAAGGGCCGCCTTTCAAAATATATTGCAATTTCGAAAACGGTTATCTGATGAGGCTTTATTTGAAAGGGCAAGGGCTTTCTGACGAGAATAAACTTAAATATTTGCCGCGCGCGGATCATCCTTTTTTTAAGGAATTAGAAAATTACTTTAACGGGCGCCTGCAAAAATTCACTCAAAAATTTATAATCGAAAACGGCACTGAGTTTCAGATGCAGGTATGGCAAGCGCTTTCAAAAATAAAATACGGAAAAGTCATTTCTTACAAGGAACTTTCCTTTAAAATAGACCGACCGGGAGCTCAGCGGTCTTTAGGCGCCGCTTTATCTAAAAATCCTCTGCCGCTGATAGTTCCGTGCCACCGTGTCGTCAGAACGAATGGAAACGCGGGTAATTTTACGGGCGGCGACGACATTAAAATGATGTTATTAAAGCTGGAAGGCGCGTTATAATTTATAATCCGGAGATTGATAATTTATGTCGAAAATAGTTATAGCCACACGCAAAAGCCCGCTCGCCCTCATTCAGGCGAATCATGTTAAATCGCTTCTGGAGGCGGTGCGTCCCGAAAACGAATACGAACTGCTTGAAATAGTTACCGAGGGCGATAAAATATTAGATTCGCCCCTTGCAAATTTCGGCGGCAAGGGATTATTTGTTAAAGATATCGAAAAAGCGATAATCGAAAAACGCGCCGATTTCGCCGTACACAATGTAAAAGACCTGCCTGCGGCGCTTCCGCGCGAGTTATATATAAGCGCGGTTTTAAAACGCGATAATCCATTCGACGCGCTGATTTCCACCGGCAAAAAACGGCTTGTCGATCTGGCAAAAGGCGCCGTCATAGGCACTTCGAGCGTCAGGCGCGCCGCCGGACTTTTGAATTTAAGGCCGGACCTTAATATTAAAGGCCTGCGGGGCAATGTGAACACTCGTCTCGCAAAACTCGAGGCGGGCGACTACGACGCTATAATTCTTGCTTACGCTTCTCTTGAAAGAATGAAAATGACCGATTTGTGCGCGCAGATAATCGATGATCGCATGATGATACCCGCCTGCGGCCAGGGTGCGCTCGCCATAGAGTCGCGTCGCGGCGATAAAGCGACGAATGAACTCGTTAAATGTCTCAACGATAAAAAGACATTTCTCGAGATAGAGGCCGAGCGAACCGTTTTAGTGCGCATGAACGCCGGCTGTCACGCCCCTGTCGGCATATACTGCGAAACTCTCTCTGACGGAAGGTTTCATATAAGCGCGGCCGTGATGACGCCTGACGGTAAGCGCGTCATTTCTTCAACGCGCGTCGGCGTTAAAAATGTGATAGTCGGCTTCGAGCTTGCCAATGATGTTTTAGAGCAGGGCGGACGGGCGGTGCTCGAGTCGTTAGTCATTAGTCGCTAGGGGAGACGGGGAAGTCATTAGTCGTCAGGGGAGCGAAGGACGACGAAGTAACCAAAATCATGGCCTATTCACGCTAATCTTTAGTGACTCACGACTCGTCCTGAAACTTCGCTGTTAATGACTAATGACTAACAACTAGCGACTCGTCATAAAGGTGTTTCATGAATAAAACTTTTGTCTTAGATGTGATAAAAGCCTCGCTTTATGCGGCCCGGCCGTCAGCTTCGATTGCGGCCGCTATCGACTACGATGCGGTTTCCGATATTTTATCGGTGCGCGGCCGGCGGTTTGATCTGACCGGCAAAAAACTATATATATGCGGCTTCGGAAAATGCGCCCCCGAAATGGCCTCCGGCGTTTACGGCGTTCTGGGCGCGCGTATTGCCGCGGGGCTTTTGCTGTCTTACAAACCGGCGGCAATCGGCGATAGAATTTCCATATTAAAATCGTCTCATCCGCTGCCTGATGAAAATACGCTGCTTAATTCTCGTCGGCTGGTTGAATTCGTTGAAAGCCTTCGCGCCGGCGATTTTTTAATTTGCCTTGTTTCCGGCGGCGGCTCGTCTTTTTTTGAAATACCCGCGCCGGGAATAAATTTTGAAGATCTGATCGCGCTTAATAAAGAAATGTTGAAAACCAAAATGCCGATCGAAGAAATTAATACCGTACGCAGGGCCGTTTCAGCCGTCAAGGGCGGCAAATTTCTCAGCCATATAAAATCTTTTCTGATAACGTTCGCTATAAGCGACACTGGCGGTTCCGTCCCGGCCGACATAGCTTCCGGCCCCACCGTGCCGTGCGTTAACGATAACGGAGCGGCTTTTAGTATATTAAAAAAAAATAATATAGCCGTTTCGTCCGGAATTATTTCTTATTTAAAGAGCGCGCAGGACGGCGGCCTCGGCAATTTGCGGAAGTTCGCGGACCCGGTTGGCTTGCACGATATGCCCGGTGCAAGTTCGAACGATGAGGCGTGTGAAAATTTAAGTGATTCGGCACGTCGAAGTTCGAAAGATAAGATTCACGGACATTCAAGCGATCCGGCGCATAAAAATTCAAAAAACATGATATATGAAATAATTTCCGATAACGCCTCGTTTATTGAAATCGCGGGCGGCCTGCTCAGGGAAAAAGCCGGCGCAAAGGTTTATATCCGCCCCGGATTCATGAGCGGAGAAGAAGGAGGCGCCGCTCATTTCATCGATTCGCTCCGCGAAATAAAAAAAGAATATTCAAAAGATTTTATATTCATCGCCGGCGGTGAAATTCCGGTCGCCGCCGAAAAGAAAACCGGCCGCGGCGGCAGGTGTCAGCACTTCGCGCTCGAGGCCATGCTGCGTTTAAAACGCGATAATCTTTACGGCTTTAAAAAAATAACGCTTGCCGCCTTTGCCACCGACGGCCTCGAAGCCTTTACCGATGCCGCCGGCGCCGTTTTCGACGAAAGCGATATCCGCGCGGCGTCTTTAGATGAAATTGAATTGAGCCTTCGCGCCGCCGACAGTTTTGGTTATTTTGAAAAAAACGGCGGCCTGATTATTACCGGAGCGACCGGCTTTAACGCTAATGATGCGTTTATAGCCTTTTGCTTTTAAGAATTCAATTCGTTTTTAAAATCGTCATAGCTTTTATAGCCGAGAATTTTAGTCAGAACGGCGTCTAATTGTTCAATATTCATTTTTTGTAATTTACTCATTTCTTCGTTCTTTATATCGCCGAATTTGACCTTTATAAGAGTTTTAAAGCTTTCAATCCTGCCTTCGATTTTACCTTCTATCTTGCCTTCGATCTTACCTTCAGCTTTACCTTCAGCTTTACCTTCAGCTTTACCTTCAGCTTTACCTTCAGCTTTACCCTCGGCCCTGCCTAATACTTTACCGTCGATAATGCCTTTAGTCATGCCCTGTATGTAACCGTCTTCTTTGATGGTGGCTATTGTTGACATGGCTTTAGCGCGGGCTTCGATAATATCGCGCATGACGGGGTCGGCGTTTACTTTATTTAATTCTTCGAATGCCATGGTAATTCCCTCCTCGTTTATAAGTTCGTCCGGCAGCCTCTGGCCGTCGCCATAAAGCGCGTCGCCAAATTTAATAACATGCAGCCATTTTTCAAATTTAGTTTGCAGCGCGCGCGGCTTGTCGAGTTTAAATTTCGTCAACTCAACGAAGTGCAGGTTGAATATATCGGTTAATTCGTTTTTAGAAAGCGTGTTAAGCAATTTATAACAGTTATGTATCTGCGTTTCATTATTAAACAGCTCGAAATCTATTATTGAAATGCCTATGGTTTTGCGTAGCTCCGAGTATTTTTCGCCTTCTTTAATCTGGCCGGAATATAAGCGTGAGAGATAATACAATGCTCGCTCGATAAAATGGCTGTGGCTCAACATTTGCACTTCGATCGTATATAGCGTCCCCGCTTCGTCTTTCGCTTTGACATCAACGATAGAGAATTTATCTTCGGAAAATTCCTTTAAATTAAAAGGGTTAATAATTTCGAGCACGCTGATTTTGTTGTCATTCGGCCGTTCGAGAAGCGCGTTTAAAAGATGCGACATCAAAGGCGCGTTTTGCGGTCGCCCGAAAACATATTTAAAAACGAAATCGGATAGAAATCCATAAATCTGCTTTGACATATAATGTCCGCCTCCGCTATATTTTAGATACAAAAACGTCGAGTATACGTTACGTCTATAACAGATATTATAGCTGATTTTTGAAAATAAGTCAATTATTCGCCTTCAATTATGAGCCGCCAAGGCTTATGAGTAATTGCTTAATAGTAAGATTGATTTTAACAATACCCGACAATTTGTTAAATTAACGCATTTAAGTTCGATTTATGTGATTATTTTCACATAAATCAAACTTAATCCGTGAAAAAGATTTTTTATGGTAGATTAAATCGGCGAAATTATCGAATTGACTTTTAAAAAATGAGGCGGCCGGACTAATAATTTATCTTACGCTATTTTAAGAATTCAATTCTTTTTTAAAATCGTCATAGCTTTTATAGCCGAGAATTTTAGTCAGAACGGCGTCTAATTGTTCAATATTCATTTTTTGTAATTTACTCATTTCTTCGTTCTTTATATCGCCGAATTTGACCTTTATAAGAGTTTTAA
>DIVV01000015.1 GCA_002423385.1 bacterium UBP16_UBA6123 | reverse complement strand
TAAAACTTCGGGATTTTAGGTTATAAAAAGGTCTGGGTCGATTCTTATACTCGCGTTCGAAATGGAAAAACCGAAACTGTAAGTGGTCACTACCGTTATTATAAAATCAAGATACCCAGACCAAAGTCGATAATAACGAAATAATTATTACTGAGCCCGTCAAAACTTTTGAAAATAAAATAATAATAACTAATTAGGAGCTACATCCATGAACTTCAACTGCAAGCATTTAAAGATCGAAACAAATGCTAACGATGAAATAGGCGGCGGTGCTTTCCCAATAGATTGATATTTTCAGGGGACTATGGTATAATCAAATTACATACTTAATGAGTTCGAACAAGGAATTATTAAATGTCTGAATTACTGAAACTTTTATCGCGCGGCGAGGGCAAAGCGCTCGAATTAAAAGAAGAAATGCCGGCCAATCAGAATATCGCAAGAACCGCGGTGGCTTTCAGCAATATGGGCGGCGGTAAAATCGTTATCGGCGTCGAAGACAAGACCGGTAAAATTATCGGCATCAACGATAATGATATATTAAACCTTCCAGATAAGATTTCAAATATTATTTATGACAGTTGCTATCCGGCGATAATGCCTGAAATTTATGTCGCTAAAGCCGAAAATAAAAACGTGCTCATCGTCGAGATTTTTCCCGGCAGCCACAAGCCTTATTACATAAAAAGCATCGGGCGTGAACGCGGAACATTCGTAAGGGTGGGAGCCGTTAATAAGCCGGCCGACTCCGAAATGATTCATGAACTGGAGCGCCAGAAGCTGAATATTTCGTTTGACGAACAGATGAAAAACGACTGCACCGAAAAGGACATCGATTTTCAGAAATTAAAAATGGATTTTAAAACCCTTACCGGCAGAACATTAAAGTCAGGCGATCTGCTGACACTGAAATTGATAAAAGAATTTAACGGTAAGGTGGCTCCGACTTATGGCGGCCTGATGCTCGCCGGAAAAAAAGAATATTTCGAACAGGCTAAAATAAAATGCGCCAGATTCAAGGGCAATGACGTAAAAGCCTTTATCGATCAAAAAGAATTTTCGGGTCCGCTTTATGAGCAGGTAGAAAACGCCATGAATTTCGCCAGGACGCATATCGCGCTTTCCGGCGAACTTAACGGAATTCAGAGAATCGACCGTTACGAAGTTCCAATCGAAGCCTTACGCGAGGCTATCGTTAACGCGGTCGTTCACCGTGATTACAGCATATCCGGCTCTGACATAAAATTCGCCATTTTCGATGACCGGATTGAAATAACATCGCCCGGGCAGCTTCCATGTTCGCTTGAAATAAACGATCTCGAAAGCGGCCGCTCAGAGGTAAGAAATAAGGTTGTAGCCAGGTTTTTTCGCGAGATCAAATTCATCGAGCAATGGGGTACCGGCATAATTAAGATGATGGATTTTTGCCGCGAGGCGGGCTTGAAACAACCTGTAATTAAAGAAAACGGTCTTTTTATAAAAGTTATTTTTTATAAGGCTTCCGCCGCCAAGTTGTCTAAAAATGGTGGTCAGAAAAAGTGGTCAGAAACGGTGGTCAGAAACGGTGGTCAGATAAGTGGTCAGATAAGTGGTCAGAAACAGCAGCCTGAAATAAAAGGCCGCTCTTTTGAAATCATCGCGTTGATCAAAGAAACCCCTTATATCTCCAGAAAGGAACTGAGCGATAAACTCGGCATTAACGGTTCGGCCATCCAGAAATATATAGTAAAATTAAAAGCGGCGGGAATAATAGAAAGAATCGGAGCGGATCGCGGCGGCTACTGGCGGATTATTAAATAAAAAACTGGTGGCAGAATTGGTGGCAAGATGCCTCAAAAACCACCAAATTAAACCATACTAAACTTGACAAAACAATAATAGCTGCCCAGCAAAATCGGACGTTTTCAAACGGAGACGGAAAAACCCCGAGCCCGTTTTACAGTTTCCTAAACCGTGTGCCGGTGGTTCAAGTCCGCCTGGGGGCGTAAGAAAAACCTCAGCTATGGCTGGGGTTTTTGTGTTTATGGGGAAGTGCGAAAAGTTAAAAAAATGGTTTTGGGGACTAAATTGGGGACAATTTAGAAAAGCCTAATATACTTTCTGAAAAGATAATCCCCTGCGGCATTTTTACCGCAAGGGATTTTTTAAGGTTCGTCACTTAGTAGTTCGTCGAGCTTTTCAGCGGCTATTCTGTCGGTGGCCTCGAGCGCATGGCCATATATGTCCATAGTGGTCGATATGTTTGTATGGCCGAGCCGGCTGCTTATGGTTTTCGGATGGACGCCTTTAGCGATCATCATCGTCGCCGAAGTGTGGCGAAGCGCGTGGAAGTTTATCGCCGGCAGGCAGTTTCTTTTCAAAAAACGTCCGAACCAGTGAGTAATAGCGCTCGGGTTCATTGGCTTTCCGTTCCATTGTGTAAAGAGTCTATCGGTCTCGTACCAAAGGCTTCCGATTTTTTCTTTTTCTTCATTTTGGACGTTTTTATAACGTGATACTTCCATTACATACTGCATATCTGGCCACGAGCTATTTCCACGACAACAAGGATTGAAACTCATAGAGTGGGTGAAAACAAACCAGGCTGCTGCGGCTATTAAATAAAAGCGTAAAGGCCGGCGCTGCCGTAAAAGTGTACTCGTAAATTTCTCAAGCGTTTATCGGGCATTGCGTCCGGCTAAGACGGCCGTGACAAGATGTGGCAAATCATCAGCAGTATGGATTGTCTGTCGAAAAACTTGATATTTGTCATGATTTATGTTAAAATCAAGCACGAATAAAGCAATCGGTGCTTCCATGATTTCAGGAAGCCTGAATCTGGAAATAATGAAAAATTTATTGGATTTTTACAATCAGGTGCATAATGATCGTAAAGAAAAAGGAATTTATTGTCCGTCATTCCTGGCCGAGATCAAGGAACACATCTATCGCAGCAGGCTCGAGGCCCTTAAAAGCGTCAACCGTGAACTGATCAACCTTTACTGAACATCGGCCGGAAAATCAGCGAAGAACAAGCGAAGCACGCAGGGGCAAATCCGTTGTCACCGCGCTTGCCGCTGACCTTCAATCCGAGTTTCCCGGCACATTGGGTTTCTCCGCCTCGAATCTATGGAGAATTCGAAGTTTTTTCATTGAATATAACGGAAATGAAAAACTCGCACCATTGGTGTGAGAAATCAGTTGGACAAAAAATATAGTCAATAATGGAGAAGTGCAAAAGCGATAGCGAGAAGGAATTTTATATAAAAATGACCCGAAAGTTTGGCTGGACTAAAGCCGTCCTGCTAAACCACATCGAAAACAGATCTTTCGAAAAATTCCTGCTTAACCAGACGAATTTCGACAGAACCGTCCCTGAAAAGTATAAGCGTCAGGCGAAGCTGGCGGCAAAAGACGAATATATGTTTGATTTTCTGGAAATAGGCGAAGAACACTCGGAAAAAGAACTCGAAGCCGGCCTCGTCAACAACATTCGAAAATTTCTCATAGAGATGGGCGGCTATTTTACGTTTGTAGGGAACCAGTACAGGCTCGAAGTCGACGACGAGGAATATTTCATAGACCTTCTTTTATATCATCGTAAATTGAAATGCCTTGTGGCGATTGAGTTGAAATCGGGAGACTTCAAACCTGAATACGCCGGCAAGATGCAGTTCTATCTGTCGCTTCTCAATGACAGAGTGAAGCTAGCGTGACTTTCCTACTTTAA
>DIVV01000241.1 GCA_002423385.1 bacterium UBP16_UBA6123 | reverse complement strand
GAGAGGGCCATTGGTCCTTTCTTTTCCCCTGTCGCGGTCTAAAACGGTCTTAAAGAGTCTTATAACAGTTTTAAGCCGTCGAGTAAACGGCATGGAATGATAAATGCTGTATTAATAAATGGGTGCCGGGTTTATTGAATCTTCGGATTTATATATCATGGACAATCACGGATTAAGATATTGATTTTTATTAACTTATGTGTTATATTTATTGCGTTTTAAAGGAGGTAATTTTATGAAATTTAATGTTAAATTTTTAGCAGTTTGTTTATTAGCGGCGGGAATTTTCAGCACAGGCGCGGCGTCTTTATGTGCGCAGGGCGAGGCCGGCGAAGCCAACGATAAAGTTTCCGCGACGGCTGAAGTGACGGCGGCGGGCGTGCAGAAGCCGTTAAGCGCGGATGATGATAAAAGCAAAGATATAAAAATTAAATGGTCGTCTAAGTATAGTGAAGCCTTTGACGATGCGCAAAAAAGCAAGAAGCCCCTGCTAATTTTTGCGTATGCCACCTGGTGCGGCTGGTGCAAGAAAATGGAGCGTGAAACGTGCGCGGACAAAAAAATCGTTAAGCTGACGGAATCTTTTGTGTGTATAAAGATCAACTCTGAAGAAGAAGAAGAGTTTTTTTCAAAATTTAAGGTAAAAGAATTTCCTTGCGTCGTGTTTTTAAAGAGCGATGGCGCTGAAATCGAGCGGCACATTGGCTTTAAAACCGTCGATGAATTCGAAAAAACGCTGCAAAATGTTTTGGAAACGGCAAAAAATCCGCAGGGAAAATAACGCGTCAAAGGATTAATTTTTAATGAATAACCACATAAAAAAAATGTTTTCTTTTTTTATAAAAAAAATGCGTACAAAAGCGTCTGAGGGCTTATTGTTTAATCTATTTTACGCATCGCTTTTTTTGATGTTATCGTTTGGTGTCATAAATTCGGCGGCATTGGCTTCGCCGCCTGTAGCGGCTATCGCCGATTGGTTTACGGCCGATGCAAAATTTGATTCCGGCCTTGAATTAGGCGCGATAGCAAATATTTCATGCGAGGTTAAATCTTTATTCTTCGATATAGGCGGCCGCATTGAAATCATTCTTCCACAGGGCGTAATGCCGGTCGCACCGCTTATTCCGATTCAATTCAAATTAAAAAAAGGAGAAGCTGCTTCATATAAAATTCCGCTTCATTTTTTAAAAGAATCGCGTAATAATCCTATCGTTATAAATTATTACTTCGACTTTCCAAAGGCCGATATGATAAAAAGCGTCGAGTCGTCTAAAAATTTATCCGGCGATTACGAAGAAAAGCAGGCGGTAATCAGAAAAATACAAAGCGCCGACGACATATATCAAATATCGCATAAACTTGATTTTATAGTGACTGCCAATGAAAGTTTCACGGACTTTACAGCCGGCATTTACGAAGATTATTTAGAATCCGGTTTTATAATTAAGCGCGCCGGCCTGGGCGATATGGCGATAGCCGCCGTCAAAGACGAAATTACCCGTTACGAGGAAATGATTTCAGTCGTCAGAAACGCAGCCGAGCTGAAGGCCTATCTATCGACTCACATGGATCTGGTAGCGGGCGAAGATAAGTATTTAAATTTATTATATGCGGCCGCTTATCATTATTTCAAGGCTGGCGATTTCGAGCCGGCGGGCGGATATTTCGATAAATTAAATAAAGAGGCGCTTAAGGCTGCCGTCAATGTCGATACCGCTGAGATATCCGTCGATAGTTTAACGGGCGCTGCGGTAATCGATTATTGCAGGGGCAAGAAGAAAGAATCGCTTGCCGGGTTTGAGATGATTCGCGATTTTTGCGCCAGGCGAAACGATGCCCGCATCCGTTACGCGTATTATAATATAGCCAATTATTACAGGCTGGAAGGCGATTTATCCGCCGCAGCCGATAATTACAGAAAGGCGCTCGCGGTAAAGCCGATGTTTACGGCCTGCACGAACGAGCTGAAAAAAATCAATGATTAAGGCCATAGTATCTATTATCGGAAAATCCAATTCGGGTAAAACCACATTAATTGAAAAGATGCTGCCAGTCTTTAACGAAAGAAATTACAGAATCGGCACTATAAAGCATCACTTACACGATTACGAATCGGATATACGCGGCAAAGACTCCTGGCGCCATCAGAACGCGGGGGCCCGCCAGACGATGATCGCTTCGCCGTCGAAGCTGTCTTTTTTTACGAAGACAAACTCCGAGCTGCCGATAGACCGTTTGGCGGATTATTTTGACGATTCAGACATTATCATAACCGACGGTTATAAAAAAGGCGATAAACCTAAAATAGAAGTTTTCAGGCCTTCGCATTATGATATTCCGGTAGCCGGGCCGGACGATAATCTTATCGCATACGCCACTGACGCGCCCGGTTTTAATTTCAATATTAAAGTTCCGGTTTTAGATTTAAACGACGCGGCGTGCGTCGTGGAATTCATATTAGATTATTTTAAGCTGCCGCGCCGGAAGCAATTATAAGATGTTATATAATATTTTTGGAAAGCAAGAATAGATGGTGAAGTGGTTTATGCATAGTTTCGATTTAACAAAGTAAACATTGGAATCAAAGTATTTAAAAAAATAAAATATAAAGGCGGGTCAGTATGGATAAAAATAATGGCAATGACTGTGTTCTGGATGTAGAAATATCGGTGAATGATAGAAATGTACCATTGAATGATTTTTCCGAAAAAATGATAGCGCGGACTATTTTCGGAATGCTTTCGGCGCTCAAGCAGGTGCCGGCTGAAGACGGGTTCAATAAAGTTGAAATTATTATTAAAAAAGATTAAAAAATTTCGAAGCCGGCAGGAAATGCCGCCCGAAATAAAAAGGCTATGATAATAGCCTTTTTATTTCGATGCTACAAAACTGCGCGCGCCGCGCGCAGTTTTATCGGACATTCGAGTGATACTTTTAA
>DIVV01000141.1:4114-4324 GCA_002423385.1 bacterium UBP16_UBA6123 | reverse complement strand
TTGCGGTAATGCCCTGAAGAGACACTTCTTTTATAGTGCAAATTAAATAATTACTGTATTGGTTTTGTTCAAAAAAGCTTATTTTACTCTTCTCAAAGTTGTTATAAATAAAAAAACTTCGTCGTAGCTAACATTCAGCATTTTTCGGAATAATTTAGAGATGAGTCATTTAATTTGGTTAAAGTAATGAGTCCATTCCAAATAGTCGAT
>DIVV01000141.1:0-3999 GCA_002423385.1 bacterium UBP16_UBA6123 | reverse complement strand
GCGCGCCTGCAAATAAGCAAGCTGGCAGGAACTAATATAATAAAACATAAAAATAAAGGAAAAATGAAGGAAAAGAAAGGAAAGTGGAATGGAGTGGCGGAAAAGAAAGGAAAGAAAAGTAGGAAAGAGAAAAGAGTAGAGAAGAGAAGAAAAGAGGAAAAAAGAAGCTATCGACAAACTAACAATAANNGAAAGGGTTGCTAACCCTTTCTCTTTCTCCCTTAAAAAATAATAAAATAAATATGTTATTACAAAGCGCTTGACTAAAAATAAAGCATAATGTATTATATGCGCAATAAATTGATATCAAAAAAAATGCGGGGCTCACTGCCTGCCATGGAGAAGATAATGCAGCAAAACGTTTTAGAATTGAAAATATACAGAAACTCATGCCATCAATGGGTATATAAAAAAATGGTAAATATTCCACGAAGGGGATTCAACAGTGCTTTGATCACCCGGGTAGTCGATAAAGCGGGAGTTTTTGCCGGCATCGGTATTTTTAATCCGAACAGCACCGTCGCCATAAGGTTTTTAACCAACAATGACGAAAGCGTCGATCGCGCTTTTTTTTATAAAAGGCTTGCCGGCCTGAAGCGTTTAAAAGAAGACATGCTCGGCCTGGCGCTTAATTCCGACTGTTACAGGCTCGTTCACAGCGAATCTGACGGGCTGCCGGGCCTTATAATAGATAAATTCAACGATTATATAATGATAAAGCCTTACTGCGCGGGTTACGGCGGTGAAACCATGGAATTTATAGCTTCTTCGCTCGTCGAATTATACCCCGGCGTTAGAATAATGGTCGTTCCTGACGAAAAATCCTGCGCTAAAGACGGGGCCGATTACCGCGCCGAGATTAAAAAGTATTACGCCGGCAGGGCGCGCACCGAAATAAACGAATTCGGCGTTAAATTCGCCGTCGATTTCGAGCTCGGCCAGAAAACCGGATTTTTCCTCGACCAGAAATTAAACCGCCGCCTTGCCGCCTCGATGTGTCGCGGCATGGATGTTTTAGACCTTTGCTCCTATACGGGCGGCTTCGGCATATCCATGAAAAAAGCGGGGGCGCGTAGCGTCACATGCATAGATACCGATGCCGACGCGATCGCCATAGCGCGTAAAAACGCTAAAATAAACGGCTGTGACGTAGAATTTTTAAATATTAACGTTTTTGAATATTTAAGGGACTCCCTGGCTAAAGAAAAAATTTATGATTTCATTATATGCGACCCCGCCAAACTCGCCGCGAATAAACTTGAACTGCCGCGCGCCTACCGCACTTACGGCGATCTTAATAAATTGGCCATCCAGTCGGTTAAAGACGGCGGCCTGCTATTCACATTTTCGTGCACCGGACTCGTCAGCGAAAAGATCTTCCAGTCGATAATTTTTAATTCGGCAAGGGAAGCGGGAGCGTCTTTAAAAGTGCTTGCAAGCGCTGGCCCGTCACCCGATCATCCGTACAGCTCGACATTTCCAGAAGGTAAATATTTAAAAGGCCTGCTCGCGCAGGTTGAAAAAAGCAATTACATATTTCCTAAAAGGCTCGAGGATAACGATAAAAACCCGGAGGAAAACGGTAAGAAAACGGCGTCAAAGTAATTTAAAAACTATTTAATATCGCTTATATAAAGTATTTAAAACTTATTTAAAATCGGTTGCATGCGGATAAGACACTAAAGACGGCATACGGTAGAATAACTTAATTACCTTGCGGTCGATATCGCTGTAATCGGGCGGCATGGGAAGCGAAGGAACTAAAATGCTGTCATAACCGAATGGCGCGTGGGTATAAAAACCTATCGCGTGCATCAATTCATGTTTTGTAACCACTTCGAAAAACCCGCTCATATTATTATACAGAGGATTTATCACGATCAGCGAAGAATGCCTGCCGCTGATAAATTGGGCATGCCCGCCTTCTGTGTAATCGGCGTAGTCGTCGCGGCAGAATACTATCGCCCCGGGAGGAATATCATTAAACGTCGATATGCTTTGCCTGACTATACTTGAATTTTTGAAAAAATCGCTGATACCGCGCAGTTGATTTATTACCGACGTTATTTTTTCGATATGCTCTTTGTCAAATGAGCTTTTAGAGCCGTTATAATAGCCGGTGTTTATAATAAAAATCGGCGGTTTGCTGAATCTGAGCTTATTTAACGAATAGCCGCCGAACTTATCGAACTCACGCAGGTCAAAAGATTTAGGTATCAAGTAATAATCATAACTTTCATTGCCGCTGACCGCGTAAGATTTAATTACCCTTTCATGATAATTTTCGTGCGTAACGCTTACCCCGTAAGCGCCCTGCCTCAATTTAGCCGAGTAGTGGCCCGAGGCGGAAGTTAAAAATTCTTCGCCGTTAAATGATAAAACAGCTTTATATATCTGAGTATCGTTGAATATATCCATCACTTTACCCGATATCTTATATTCAGCAGGGCCGCCGCCGCTTTCAGCCGCGTGAGCGGAAGCTGTAAAACCGCCGCCACCCGCCATATTTTCAACGGAATAATTATAGTAAACAATAAAATTAAGAAGTAAGAAAAATAATATGACAGTGACCTTGATCAAATCTGAAATTAAATTTGATGCCGGCAAAAATTTCTTTGAAAAACCCGAATTAATAGAAAAATTAAATATGTAGTTAAATATAAACATTTAATTTATCATCCTTTATATTGTTTAACCGGTTTATTTAATGAATAAACTTTTTTTACCGTCCATGTTCGTGTTCATGATGGATGTCCGGGTAGTGAAAATGAGTATGAAAAACTATGTGGTGCTCATGAAAATGGCTGTGCGCCGATTTTATATCTTCTTTTCCGCCGTTTTTAGAAACGCCATCTTCCGTTTTAAAGGTTTCTTTGCCTTCATGAGCGTGATTGTGATGCATATCATCGTGGGTGTGCAGATGTTCATGACCTACGTATTCATGTTCGTGGCCGTGGTCGTGGTTTTCAGACAGATGACAGTAAAGCCCGGCTGCCATCATTAAAAAAGCCGTACAGAAGACTAATGTCAGATCTTCTTTAAAAATAATAATAGAAGCTATCGAGCCGAAAAAAGGCGCGAGCGAAAAATACGCGCCGGTGCGCGACGTTCCTATATGCCTTAAAGCGAGAACGAAAAGAACCAGACTCAAGCCATAGCCGAAAAAACCTATGGCAAAAGACTTAGCTATAAGCAAATATTGAGGAAATGTAATATTCAAAATATAATAGGATATAAACAAATTAGTCGAGCCGGCGATCAATCCTTTAATCGCCGATATCTGAAACGGATCGCCGCCCGATATCTTTTTAGTCAGATTATTATCTATAGCCCACGACAGGCATGCTATAATTATTGCCAGCGGCCCGCTCGTAGACATAAAACCCGCCGCGCCGTCCATCCACGATAAAATCACGCTGCCTGCCGTTATAAAAGCCATGCCGACGGCTATTCTTTTATCGAAATTTTCCATAAATATAAACCAGGCGATAAGCGCCGTAAATACGCCTTCCAGATTCAAAAGCAGCGAAACGGTGGAGGCGGAAGTATTAGATAAACCGAATACTAAAAAAAGCGGGCCCAGAAAGCCGCCGAATAAAGTCGCACCCAGAAGCCACGGCCAGTCTTTTTTTCTAAGCGGCGGCTCCGCCGTCAACGGATTTACCCTTAATATTTTTTTAATGATAATAATTATAAGAAGCCCTATGCCCGAACCGGCATATAAAAGACCAGCGAGCATAAACGGTTTGATATCGCCTATTATGATTTTAGCTAAAGGAGTGCTCAACCCGAATAGCGCCGCGGCGGCAACGGCATTAAATACGCCGCTTGAAATTTTAATCATATTATTACTTATCCCGCTTTCCAGTTTTAAACTTAACTATATGTAAGTTGAATCACCCAGTTAATAATAACATATAATACAGCTAATAATCAAATTTATTATCATTTTGATTATGTTTTTTTTGTTTTTTCAAGGGAGGGAGAGAAAGGGTTAGC
>DIVV01000157.1 GCA_002423385.1 bacterium UBP16_UBA6123 | reverse complement strand
GCACGACGATCGCGTCATCGATAAGCATGCCTATCGAAAGCGAAAGCGCGAGCATCGAAAGCATGTTAAAAGTGAAGTTAAGATATTTCATTATCGCGAAAGTTGAAATAACCGAAGTCGGCAATGCCACGGCCGCTATCAGCGTCATCGAAAAGCTGCGCAGAAATATAAAAACCGTTATAACGGCAAAAAAACCGCCATAGATAAGGTGGAACATTACTTCGTCGATGCTCTGCTTTACGAACCTCGACGAATCTATGACTACATTTAATTTCATGCCGTCAGGGAGGGCTTCCGACAATTTCGCCGCTTCTTTTTTTACCGCGTTAATTACTTTAATGGTGTTGGTGCCGCTCTGTTTATATACCTGCAGCGCCACGGCGCTTTTGCCGTTTAAAACGGCCATATTTTTAAGCTCCTCGACGCCGTCTTCTATGCGCGCGACGTCGCCGAGCCTGACCGCATAACCGCTGTTAAAGCCTATATACAGATTATTGAAATCCTCGACTTTTTCTATTTCGCCCTTTACTTTAACTACTATATCACTGCGCCCGTCCTGTATTTTACCGCCGGGTATCTCGATGTTTTCGCTCTGGAGGGCGCGTGTAACATCATCTACCGTAATTCCGAATTTCATCATTTTTTCAAGCGACAGCCAGATGCATATCTGACGCTCGCGGCCGCCGAGTATCTTGACCGAACCCACTCCGGGGGCTTTTTGAAGCTGCTGTTTAACGACGTCTTTTGCGTATTTTGTGGTTTCGCGAATGGGCGCATTGGAAGCCAGAACGAAAGTAATGATGGAGGCCGCGCCTATATCGATTTTATCGATAAGCGGCGTTTCGATATCTTCGGGCAGGTCGCGGAGGATCGAGGCGATTTTATCGCGAATATCCTGCGTGGCGATATCGATTTTCTTACTCATCTCGAATTCGACGATGATCTGGCTGACGCTGTCTAAAGAAGTGGAATTAATCTTTTTAACGCCGCTTATGGTGTTAATTACTTCTTCTATTTTATCGGTGACTTTCGTTTCGACTATTTCAGGCGAAGCGCCCTTTAAAACGGTTACTACGGTGACTATCGGAATATCGGCTATAGGAAAATAATTCACGCCCATCATAAAAAAGCTGAGCGCGCCGAAAACCATCATAGCGCATACTATCATAGTTATAAATACCGGCCGCTGAATGCTCACTTTAGCTAAAAACATCTCTATTTATCTCCTTGAATCGAGCGCGCTATATTCATAAATAATTATAAATTCGCGCCGCGGCCGTTTCCGCTTAACGCGCCTTCGAGTTTTAAAACGCCTTTTACAAACATGCCGGCCTTAAATATTTTTTGCGGATTATCGATTAAAATAATTATTTCAAACACGTGATTATCGGGGTCGCTGATGGGATTAATCGAGGTTACTTCGGCCGCCGTTTTAATGCTGTTATCGTTTTCACAGTAAATTTCAATTTCAGCGCCCGGCCTGACTTTGGTTATGTAGTTTTCCGGCACTTTAAAAACCGCCTTCACGCTTTCGATGTTGACAATTTCAAGCACCGGAAGCCCCGGCGCTATGTAATCGCCGACCTCGCGAAGGCGGGCTGAAACGCTGCCGTTGATAGGCGAAGTCGAAACGGTGTCACGCAGATCTTTTTCTATCACTTTCAAATTCGATTTCATAAGTCCCACGTTGGCTTCCGCCGCTTCTCTGGCGAAGAACGTGGCATCTTTAGCCTGAAGCGAAATGGCTTTCGAAGAATAAAGGCTGTCGAGCCTTTTAAATTCACGCTCCGCCTGTTCTTTATTAATTTCAGATAATTTTAATTGTTTTTTAAGGACTTCGGCCCTTAATTCATAATCTTCCTTATCGATTAACAGGACTACTTCGCCGGACTTAACTTCGGCGCCTTCGATCGGCGGAAGAAAATCGATAGTACCTGCCGCCCTCGCCGAAATAACGACTTTTTTAGACGGCTGAATAGTGCCGTAAACGGTTACTTCATTCGTGCCGGCATTCTCCGCGGCCGCAACGGGCCGTGCAAAAAATATAAATACCGATATGATAATAACAGCTATGGCATTGATTATAAATAGTCTCATCGATACGCGCCGCCTTCAATAAAATTAAATTCATAAAATCAATTATATATGAATTAATTAAAATTTAACTCATAAAAATTATTGAACAATTGTTCAGGTATTATAAATTATCGGAGCTTAAAAGTCAACTAACGATTGCAAATAAATTTTAATTTAAACATGAATAGCCTTCGTCAGAGCTTTTCGGACTTTTTTTAATTAAATTAAAAAAGATAATTCCCGCAATAGCCGCCAGCAAAGAACCGGCTATGATAGCCAGAATCGAGCTCTGCGTCAACGCGGCATCGCTGAATGCGAGGTTTGAAATGAAAATAGACATAGTGAAGCCGATACCGCCGAGGAAACCGGCGCCGAGAATATGCGACCAGCGTAAATCATGCGGCAAACTGCAAATATTTGCCCGGACCGCGGCCGCTGAAAAAATAATAACGCCGAGAGGCTTGCCGATAAACAGGCCCAGAATTATTCCGAGCGAATTAGACGAAAAAAGGCCGGACAGGTTGTGATAATCTACGATAATAGCCGTATTAGCGAGCGCAAATAAAGGCAGAACGACGAAAGCGACCGGTTTATGAAGCGCGTGCAACAGGCGCTCGGAGGCGCTGCCCGAAGCTCCCGCCTGGAAAGGAATAGCGAAAGCGAGTAAAATACCGGCTATGGTGGCATGAATTCCCGATTTAAGCATGAAATACCACATAAAAAATCCGGGAATTAAATAAAGCGCAAGATTAAATACACGCATCCGGTTTAAAATCAATAAAAATATGAAAACTGCAAAAGAAGATAAAAGATAAGTCAGCGAAACCCCGCCGCTATAAAAAATAGCGATCATTAATATCGCACCGATATCGTCGATAATGGCAAAAGCGGTTAAAAAAATCTTGAGCGATACGGGAACGCCGCGTCCGATTATTGAAAGAACGCCTATGGCGAAAGCTATATCGGTGGCCATGGGAATGCCGATACCGCTCTGCGCGGGAGTGGAATAATTAAAAGCGTAATGTATCACAGCGGGAAATAACATGCCGCCAAGCGCCGCAAAAACCGGAAGCGCCGCTTTTTTTAAAGAAGAAAGCTCGCCGGTGTATAGTTCGCGTTCGATTTCAAGGCCTATCATAAGAAAAAAAACGGCGATCAGAGCATCGTTTATCCAATGCTGTATTGAATATTTAAGCTCGAGGCCGCAGCAGGACAGATCGATATATTTATGCCAGAACGCTGAATAAGATTCGCCGATAAATAAATTAGCGGCCATTATTGAAAATAAAGTCGCCGCTATCAATAAAAATCCGCCGGTCTTTTCGCTTTCAAAAAAATCGGTGAATAACTTAGATAAAGCACTCCCTGTATTGTTGTCATTATTTAAATTATCTTTATTAACATTATCATTATTACTACTATTCATTTATCACCTATTAAAAATAAACTGTATTAATCAAAATATAATTTGTATTAAAAAATACAATTAAATAAATATAAATTAAGTCTGATTAATAAATTTTAAAAATTATATCACATTAATAAAATTAATGCAATAATTAAATCATATAATAAATAGACGAAACCCCGGAGCT
>DIVV01000229.1 GCA_002423385.1 bacterium UBP16_UBA6123 | reverse complement strand
TCATTTCAAAACCGAATAGATCTCCCTGTATATGCTCGTTATTTTCTCTAAACATTGACATCACACTCTCATCTATTATATGAGTATATTATAATATAATAATTGATATTTGTCAATAGTTTTCGGACCTTTTTTTAGACTTTTTGGAGTGGACTCATATATTATCTTCGGCGACAAGGATTTTGAAATGTTTTTCGTTTTTATCTTCCGTATGAAATGATTTTTTAACGAAAGTTTTTCCATTTGGCTGTTTTTTTATTTCGACGGGTTTTCCGTTTTTAATTTTAAGCTCGAAATAAAAAACGGTCCGGCTGTTTTTAACGCTTTCGACTTTAATCGACGCGCCGCCAAGAAGGCGTACCAGGCGGTCGGCAATGACTAAACCCAGGCCCGTGCCGCCGTAATTACGTTCGGTCTGAGAAGATGCCTGCTTATATGGTTTAAATAGTTTATTAATTTCGTCTTCGCTAAGGCCGGGGCCGGTGTCGATTACTCTGAAAATGATATTTGAATAATTATTGCCGCCGGAATTTATTTCGCATTCAAGAGTGACGCCGCCTGTAGCGGTAAATTTGATCGAGTTGCTGATTAGATTGATTAAAATTTGCCTTAGCCTGAGAGGATCGGAGATTATCATATTATTGAAATTACCGATAAGTTTGTGATTGAATTCGAGGCCTTTTTTAGAAGACAAAAAGCGTATTGAGCTGCAAATTTCGGCTATAAGAGCGCTCAGGTCGAATTCTATATTTTCAATATCTACGTTTTCATTTTCGATTTTGGAAAAATCAAGAACTTTATTAATGAGCATGAGCAGATGCTGTGAGTTCGAGATTATCGGATCGAGCATATAACGTTGCTGCTCGCTTAACTCGTCGTCATCTTTCATTAATTCGGCGTAGCCTATAATGCTGCACAGGGGATTTCTGATTTCATGGCTTAAGTCGGCCATAAATGCGTTTTTGATTTTATTGGCTTCTTCGGCTCTTGTATTGGCGGTTTCGAGCTGATTTTTAATTTCTATGAGTTGATTGTATATGTGTTTGAAGTAATCGATGAGAAAAATCAATATAATTTGTGTAAAAACGCCGAAATAAAGGATCGGATATTTATCGAACAGACTTAGTAATGAAGGTTTGTGCGTGCAATAAAGAATAAGTGCATGTGCCGCGGTAAAAAAGGCGATACCCGCCAGGCCGTAGGCGCGGCCGTAAAGCCAGGTTACATAAGTGGTAAACAGTATCGTTATTGGCATCAAGTTATGCTCGAGCCGTTCAAAAGTGATGTGAAAAACAAGAAAATACAGCGTTAGAATAAATATTAACGCTGTATTTTTAGTTATTAAATTTTTTGCGTTACTGACGGTTAAAATTGGCATTAAGTAAACTGCATCATTCTTTCCAGTCGGTCGGAGTTTATTGGTTAAAGTTAAAACATAGCATTTTGACGATTAAATTATAACCGTCAAAAAATGTGAATATTATTTTGTCGGAGGTTGCTGTGGTACGGGCGGCGGTTGCGGTGCCGTCGTGGAAGCGCCCTGACCGACTGTGCCCTGAGGCGGCGGAACGGCCATCGGAGGAGAATTGGGACTAACGCCCTGAGGCATCGGCGGCAGAAAATTTAGATATAAATTATACTTTGTGCCGTTATATTTTGCCGTACCTGACAGCACAGGAATTTTGCGTCCGTCTTCGATATACTTTTCGAATATTTTAACTTCGATTTCGTTTTTATCGGCGGATGAATTATCTTTAGCTTCTGTTGTGGTGCTTTTTCCGGGGATGGCTGGCATTTCTTCGGATTCAATGATAGCGGCTACGACTTTAGCTTTAAATGACTTGATTTTGGGTATAATTCCCTGAGGTTTATAAGGGTCGTAGTTGAAATTTGAATTTTTTTCGATTACAACGTTAGAAAGCATCAGACGTCGCGAACCTATTTGTAACATGCCTTCAGGAATACGACTTTTGCTTTGTTTTAAAAGCGCTGCCGGGTCTAAAACGACCATTACGTTAGACAATTCGAAGCTGCCGTTCTCTTCGATCGAGTAGCCCATAAACAATTCATTTTCAGGCACCGCCATAGGCTGAAAGCCCGTCGGCGGTCCTGACGGCGGCGGCCCACCGAACTGCGCAAGCGCAGGAGAAGCGGCGTTTAAAACCGCAAACGATGAAATTAACAAATAAATAAAAATATAAAACGACTTTTTTGACATATTTAGCGCCTCCTTGAAACTTTTTACATAGATATTACAGCGTAAGAGGTATTGAAATTATGTTTTAAATATACTGCATATAAATTCTAGCATAGATTCGCTTTAAAATAAAGTATTTTATTATTTTATTTATTGCCGTTTATTTTATCGTTTATTATTGCGCGTTTTGATTTGATTCGGGGGCTTTTTCTTTAAGCTGTTTGTAGCGTTCGCCCGCCCGGTTGAAATTTTCGAGCGCTTTTTGCAGCTCGGGGCTGTCGTTAGGGTTAACGGCCAACAGTTTAACGTATTTTTGATAGCTATCGTTCATTATTTTTTGCGCTTCGATTAATTCAGGATCGTTCGGCGCTTGCTGTGATAAATCATTTTCAGCGGCGGCCGGCGACGAAGACGCCGCATCTTTTTGCACTTTCAGCCATGGCAGATTAGCATTGCCAATACCCGAAGCGTTATTGGTAATTTTATCTTTTGCCTTGCCGGTAATTTTATGATACAGGCCGGCTATAGCTCCTGATACTTTGGTGCCGATGAATCCTCCGACGACTCCGCCGATAAATCCGCCGACTACTGGAATTGGAATCAGCGCCGAGCCGATAGCCATGCCGGCTGCCATACCGACGGAGTGGCCGACGAGATAGGAAACGTCCATAGCGTCCCAGATGCGTTTAAGGCTGACTTTTTTATTGCGTTTATAATCGAGTATGGCGTTAGTGCCGATTTCAGAACCAAGGTTGGCGCCGAAAATCGCCGGCGCGACGGATATAAAAGTTGAAAGAATCGGACCCGCGCCTGGAATGGGTATTAAACTGCCGGCTAATGAGCCGATAGCGCCGCCGACGACCGAGCCGGCAAGGCCGCCTAAAAGAAATTCGGGTGTGAAAGTCGATTTAACTGCGTTTTTCATGCTCTGGCTTATGGGGTAGCCGTCGAGCATATTAGACGCTACGTTTAAGCCGTAATAGACCGCCACGTTGCTGAAAGCGCCGCCTATCGCATTTTTTAACACGGGCTGCCAGCCGGTCAGGCTGCTTATCTGCCCTGGAGTGACGGGTTTTTTGATAGTTACGCCGCGCCTTAATTTGTTAGACATAAGTTTTGTAAGATCGGACGGCGTTACATATTGTGAAACGCCAATTTTAAGCGTTCTTATTTTGTCGCGCGAGTCGCCCGATTCGGTATCGGCGCCGACGGCTTTGACGATATCGTAAAAAGTTTTCGTATCGACTTTGTAGCGGGCGTTATTTGCGACTATCAGGCCGGCTTTGTCTGATAAGTATTCGAGCTGAAATCCTTCGAAACCCGCTTTAATATTTTCGGCGTAGGAAATTTCACGCGCGAGGAATAAAGCCATTCCGCTACCGCTTCCGCCGTCAATTTTAAAGAGTTCAGGCACGAGCGCGCTGGATATTTTAAGCGTTTTGCCGTCGTTTTGATACACTGCCGCGTCGGAGTGGAGAATTTCGATATTCAGGCCGGTATTTAAGCTGTTAGCCGTCTGTAATTTATCGTAGATCGCTTTAATTTCGGCCGGGGTTTGAACCGGCGCCGCGGCGGCGGCGGAAGGGTCTGCCGCTTGCGCGCTGACGGCCGCCGGCGATATTATCGAGGCCAACATCGATACGATCAATACCAGGCATAGTAACCGGCTGTATTTAATTGGAATGAATTTGGCGGCCGTTTCCATAAAAATCACCTTGAGTCCTTTGTTTTGTCGAGTATTTACAAGCATTCGTTAAATCAACGGTTTTAATATGTTGAGTTTCATCAAAGTTTCGAGGATGAACATAGTCTTTTTATCGGTGAACGAGCCGGGACCGTAAATTTCGTATGGCTCGCCTTTTTCGTTGATTCCGATTTTATATTCTTTTGACTGCGCTATATCTTGATAAATTCTGTCGCGGCAATCTTTGCTGAATTCGGCCGATTTGACCGCGCACACATCTTCGCCGTTTATCTGTTCGCTCATGTAGTCCATGTTATATGTGCCGACGACCGATACTAATTTATCGAATACGAATACTTTGGCATGGAGTTTATTCGCGCCCACGAAAACGAACACGCGGGCGTTTGGAAGTGCCTGCATGACTTCTTTCCAGTCTTTAAGGAAGAAGGCCTGGGTGAGTATGCTGTCGGTGCTTACGGGGCTGTTGGTGTGTATTATTATTTTGACGCCGCGGTCGCTTGCGCGTTTAAGCGCGGCGCGTGATTTATCGGTTAATATTACATACGGGTTCTGTATGATGATTTCCTGTGTGCAGGCGTCCATAAAGGCGACCAGGTTATCGGTGATATCGTTTCTTTCCTGCTGGAAGTTATGTTTGCCGTAGAGTTTAACCGCGGCGTAATGGCTGTTCGCGAATGGATCGTAGCCCTGATAGTTAACCATTTTTTTGTATTTGAAAAGTTCGGCGTTGAATTCTTTTAAAACAGGATCGTTAAGCGGTCCCATTCCTTTAATCCACATATCCATGGCTTTTTCGGCGGCTACGAGTTCTTTGTCTTTGCCGCTCCAGTTGCCGAGTAAATCTTTGCTGATTTCAAAATTTTCGAGCGCTTCGAATTCTTCGTCAAAGGCTTCTTTCATTTTGCCGGCGATTTCACTGCCTTTTAAAAGCACGTCAGTGTCGCGGAATACGTTTGGATCGTCTTCGGGATCGGCGAAGTAGTTAAGCGATACATTGCGACCGCCAGTCATTGACAATTCGCCGTCAACTACTATTATTTTTTGATGATTCGAACCTAATAGATTTCTGATGTTGGTAAAAGTGCTCGGAAGCGCTTTGTGCATCGGGTTGAATACGCGTATCTGCACGTTCGGGTTGGTCATTAGCTTCTGAAGGTAATCCTGGCCGAGAAATGTTTTTGCGAGTGCCTTGCTGCCGCGTGCATCGACCATTAATCTTATTTTAACGCCTTCGTTGGCTTTTTTCATTAAGAGGCCGAGCATGGCTTTGCCGTAAGCGTCTTTTTCGAATATGAAGTAGGTTATATCGATAGTGTTTTTAGCGGCGTTAAGCATATACCAGCGAGCGTACCAGGCTTCGTGGTTATCGGTTATGAGCCTGATCTGCGCGTAAGCGTCATCGACGGGCATTGTGGTGTTATCGAAAGTATCGGCGACGCCGAATTCGGCGCGTTTTCCGAATATATCGCTTAAAAATTCGTAATTGACGTAATTAGGGTCTTTTTCGCCGGTTTCACGATAGGAGCGGTGTTCGGCGACGCTTTTACGATAGGTGAAAAGCGATGAATAATAACTCGCTAACGAGCTGACTTTTTTGATAGGATTTTTAAACCATGAGTATTGCTGATAGTTTTCTTTTTTTGCCTGGGCCGTATTTCTTTTATCGGTGATAGCCGATGCGAGCGAGGTTTTCATCAGCGAGTATTTAGCGCGGGTGAGCGCTCTGTTGGCTTCTTCTAAGCGCGTTCCGGTGGCGGTTTTAACTACGTCGCTTAATATTTCGGCCGCTTTATTATAATCGAGTTTAAATTTAGCGTATGCGTTGGCGAGTTCGATTTTCGCGTTGATTATTTCGTCGTCTGATCTTGAAGTGTTTATAATCTGTTCGAGGCCGCCGATTATTTTATCGATTTTATCGCGTGCGCCGGTTGAATGGAGCTGCTGCACTACGGCTTCGAGTCTTTGAGTGGCGGCGGCAGGCGCTTTTGATGTGGCGGATGCTTCGGCGCCCGTCTCGGAGTCGTCGCTTACTATACGACCGCGCGCGTCGGTTGATGCGGGTGCTTCTTCGGCCGTGGCTGCTGCGCGGTCTAACGCCGTTTCGGCGGCGCTCTGGCCTTCTTTTAAGCAGGACTGATATTTTTCAAGCGCCGCTTTATAGCTTTGCGCGTAGGTTTTTAAAGTTTCGCTGTCTAAATTTTGATCGGCCGCCGCCTTGAATTCGTTGTAAGATTTTAAATATTCGTCGTACGCGGCTTTAACGCCCGGATCAGCCGCTATAGCGGCGAACGGTAAACAGCCGGCCATAAAAACGAGAGTTATCACCAATAATAAATGTTTTAAATTAGCTTTACTCATAAAGACCGCCTCCATAATTTTTTCTAAGATGAAAATAAATGTATACATCAATTATAAGCGATGATATAATATCTGTCAAGTTTACATAATTATTTTTTATTAAATAATCTAAAAAAAATCCGATATGAGATGGTGAGGTGTAATATAATTTTAATGAATATACTTTCAAACACTATAAATAAAATATCCACGAAGAGCAAAAGCCTTAATAAACACGGATTATCCTTGCTCGAAGCGCTGCTTACCATCACTTTACTAACTATAGCTGTTTCGGTAGTGCTGCCGGTTAGTAAAATTTATATAGTTTCGCTGCGCGAAGAAACTATCAAAAAAAATCTTGGTGATGTGCGCGCTGCGATCGATAAATATTACGAGGTTGAATTACAATACCCCGAATCGATAGACGAGCTGCTTGAAAATCGTTATTTAAGAAGGATCGATCCCGAGCCGTTTGGCAATAAGTGGCAGTACAAACCTGAATCCGGCGTTCACGAATGGAAAGATTTTACGGTTGCGGTATTAAGCGATAAGCCTTATCTGGCCTCGATTAATTATTTATCAATGAGAACGCAGACATATACCCAATTAGTCGAAGGCGATGATGATCCTTATGAAATTACCCTTAACGAAAAATTTTTCGATTTAAGGACTTCGACTGATTATACAGGAATTAACGGCATTATATATAACCAGTGGTGAAAAATATGATTTTATTATCTTCGACGGGTTGTGAATATAACAACAAACGCGCCATGACGCTTCTTGAAATATCGCTTACTATCGCGATAGGCCTTATAATGATGAGCACTGCCGCGCTGTACTATGGCGGCGCGCTTCAAAAGTCGAAGGAAAGCGCTCTGAAACAGACTTTGAATGAAACCAGAAAGGCCATCGACGCTTACTATAAGCACTACGGATATTATCCCGACCAGCTCGAAGACCTTGTCAGCGGCAATTACGTCTATCTGCGAAATTATCCTCTCGATCCGGTAAGCGGCCAGCGCTCCTGGCTCATTATTAAAGAAAACGGCCATACGGCGATTTCAACCGAAACTTACACCGGACCGGTGTATGATATTAAATCGCTGCTGGATGATTACTATAACTATTAAGGTGAATAATATGAATGAAATGAAGCCATTTTTTCAGTCGAAAAAGCTCGAAGATATATTAATCGCGATGAACCTTATGAAAAAAGAGGATATCGCGGCCCTTGTCAGCGAGTGTCAGACACGCCGCAAATCGCTGCTTGAAGTTATTCTCGAAAAGAAACTGCTCGATGAAACCAGCGTTTATAAGGCGCTAGCCACGCAGTCGAATCTGGAATTTTTCGATCTGAAAAATTATGAAGCGCCTCGCCTGCTTTATTCTATATTGCCGATTAATCTTTTAAAGATGCAAAATCTCGTGCCGGTTAAAAAAGAAGGAAATGTACTTACCATAGCGACTTCTGACCCTTCGAGCTTTTTTTCGGTGCAGAGCATTCGTATGGTTACCGGTCTTAATATTAAACTGGTAGTATCGCAAAAAAATGAAATTTTAAGAATTAAAAATAAGATAATAGATGAAAGTACTACCGCTAAAAATCAATCGGCTGAAAGGAACGCGAAATTATTCGGCGGTTCGGCCGACGGTCCCGATAAAAGAACGGCTATCAAGTCCGTAAATATAAGCGAAGTAATTGACGACTTAAATTTAGAATTCGTATCGTCAAGCCAGGAGCAGGTCAACCTCGAAGAGGCGCTTATAGAATCGCGCCAGCGGCCCGTAATCGCTTTCGTCAATAAAACCATACTCGAAGCCGTTAGAAAAGAAGCCTCGGATATACACTTTGAACGCCTGGAAAACCACAGCCGCATAAGGTTTCGTATCGACGGCGAGCTCTACGATCAGTACAGCGTCGAACGCGAGGCGCACGAGGCCATCGTATCGCGCATAAAAGTCGTTTCCAACCTGGATATAACCGAAAAGTCGATGCCGCAGGACGGCAGTTTCAAACTTAAAATCGAGGACTCCTTCGTCGATTTCCGTGTGTCCATATTTCCGTCAATATACGGCCAGAACGTCGTTATCCGTGTTCTTAACCGCCGCGTCGTGCCGCTGGACCTTAATAAATTAGGCTTTAACTCGCGTTTCTTAGAAAATTACAAGGCCAAGATAGCAAAGCCGTATGGTATGATTCTGGTCACCGGTCCTACCGGTTCCGGTAAAACAACGACGCTTTACTCTTCGCTTTTGCAGATAAACGACGGCGGCCGCAAGATAATCACGATAGAAGATCCGGTGGAATTCCAGCTCGAAGGCATTAACCAGACGCAGGTTTTTATTAATAAGAACGATCCTTCAAAATCGCTCACATTTTCGATGGGGCTGCGCTCCATATTGCGTCAGGATCCCGACGTTATAATGATAGGTGAAATTCGTGACCACGACTCGGCTGAAATAGCCATCAACGCGTCGATGACGGGTCACCTCGTCTTTTCGACGGTTCACGCCAATCATTCGGTTGAGGTTTTATCCCGTATTAAATCGCTTAAAGTTGACGTTAATTTATTTATGGATTGCGTTAATTTAATAATAACTCAGCGCCTGGTGCGTAAAATATGCTCGAACTGCAAAACGCTCGTGGCCGACCCGGCTAAAGAGTTTGAAAACTTGAAGATGCTGCCCGTCGATTTCGGCGATTCCAAAATTTATAAAGGCGCAGGCTGCGAGTTATGCTCATATACGGGATATATGGGACGAATCGGCGTATTCGAATTTTTCGATATCAGCGAAAAAATTAAAGAAAATATAAGTGGTGAAAAATCGATTTTCGCCATTAAAAAAATAGCCATCGAAGAGGGCATGCTTACTCTTCGCGAGGCCTGCATCGAGAAGGTCAGACAGGGCGAAACAACTCTTGAAGAGCTTAAGAGTATATCGATGGAGGATTAATTTTTGTTTTTAAAAAGGTTTTTAGCTAAACTGACTAATTTATTCAATAAAAACGATTATTTCAGCGAGAGCGAATCGAACGGTTCGGTATTTGTTATCGATATTGGCTCGACTTTTATGAAAGTAATGGCTGGCAGGCGTGAAGACGGCGTCCTCGTAGTAAGCAATTATAATAAAGTGGCTGCGCCTTCGTTTATGAATAAAACCTCTTATTTAGAGGATATACAAAACGATATGGCGGCAATTAAAACTAAACTCGAAATATTACTCGAAAACTTCGCCGCTGAATCGGATTATTTAGTAATATGCCTGCCTGATAATTTTTCGATAATCAAGCTGCTCTCGCTTGAAAAAACCCCGGCGGAAAATGAACTCGAAGACGTCATCCGCGAAAATATAGAAGGCGATCTTCCTCAACCCTACGATTTATGGGAGTTTACGGCCGATATCGTCGATAGGACCGAGAACGGCATTAATATGATCGTGCTCGCCTCTTTAAGGCGTAATCTTGAAAATGTAATAGACATGGTGACGGACGGACTTGCCGAACCTGATTATGTTTCCTGTTCGTCGTTTTTAGCGCACGAAGTTTTATATCCATATATCGAGTCGATGCCGAACTCGAATATAGCTATCATCAATATGGCAAATACCGTTACTTCAGTTTCTATATTTAAAGGCAGTCACCTGCGTTTTATGCAAAATATTTATATCGGCGGGTATAATTTCACTCTCGATATAGCAAATGCGATGCAGATTTCGACTACCGAGGCGGAAACTTTCAAAAAGAACGAACTTTTCTTTTTACCTGAATACGCCCCGCAGCAGGAAAAAGTTAAAAATTACCTGGCGGTTAAATCAACTTTTATGGAATTGGCGCGCGGTATTTTTTATTTTTTTGAAAGTTATTTCACTAAATATTTCGAAGAAAAAATCGATGAGATTATTATTTATGGCGGCGGCGCCAATTTTAAAAATATCGAGGTAACCCTCGGCGGAATGCTTAATATACCCGTTAAAAAGGCCTCGGCGGTTATAAAAGTTAAAAACGCGGACGGTACGAATTTAGACGAAGATACCGTCAATGTAACGCTGCCGATGCTCGGCGCTATCAGCGGAGGAAGTGAAGAAGAAGATGAAGATAAAGCTTAATATCAAAAGTAAGAAAAAGTTGTATCAGAGCGTAAATCTTCCCGTACTGGGAGCTTTTATCCTGGCGCTTGTCATAGCCGGCGTATGGCTTAAAATGACTTATAACGCTCATATCGATTATTTGAATAAAATAAAGTCGCGCGCCGCGCAAAACAGCGCGCTGAAGCTGAAAACCACTAAAAAAGACGCCGATATCAAGGTTATTGAAAATAAGCAATATATCGATTCGAACGCTTTAGACCGTTTGTATAGTAAAATTAAGTTTCTGGAAAAATTCACCGGCGCGAAAAAATCGGCGTTTTTATTTTTTGACGGACTGGAAAAAGCCGTTACCGGCGAAATATTCATAACTAATATATCCGCGCGATCTAAAAATAATGAATTTAATATAGAAGGAAGCAGTTCCAATGCCGATAATATAAGCGAGTTAGTTAAAAAATTGCAGTCTGATTCGGTTTATTCAGCAGTTGAATTAATCCAGATAACCGGCGGCGCGCGCGAAAGTAAAAGCATGAATTTCAGCCTTGCGCTGGCTTATGACAGAGGGCCGTCCCTCGAGTTTCGAATGGCGGCGGGCGGTTATCCGGACGCTAAAACTTCCGGCGCGCCCGGGCCGGCTGCGAAAAAGGTGAAGTGATATGGATAAGATACAGCTTTTATTTAAAAAAATAATACCGGCGCTGATAGTGGTTTTAATTTTAGCGCCCGTCATATACTCGGCTTACGTTTCTTTATATCTTAAAACAAAGTTGAGTATGCTGGATAACGAGTTCGAAGAGCTTTCCAAAGGCGCTCCGATCAGGACTGAAATTAAATATAACCGTTTCGAAGAAGATGAAAAGTATAAAAAAACCGTCGAAAAGCTCGATAGCATTGAAAATCAGATTAAGCGCCGCCTGCCGGCTATGAATAATTTCGGAGTCCTCGCGGATAGAATTCAGGCGCTCGCCGTTGAATGCAACGTCGATGTGGCCGGCCTCAACGTATTTAATCCGTCGCGCGACGCCGAGCTGGATATTTATCCGATGAAGATCAACCTTGAATGCCGCTCGACTTACAAGGCGTTTAAAAAATTTTTGTGGGGATTGGAAAATTGCGATAATATGGTATTTATTGAAAAAATAAATATAGCCTCGAAAATGTCGGATGAAAAATTTCAGTACAGTTACGAGCTGTTGAGTTATATTAATAAACAATAATACTTAAATACTTAAGATGATAGTAACGGGTGATTATGTTAAAAAGTAAATTTACGATAGTGGGCATAATAATAGTTATATTCGCGCTTTATATGCAGTTTCGCGGAGGCATTAGCGACGGCTGGCAGTCGATGCTCGCCGGCTCGCCTAAAACGAGCGGAGGCGCATCCGCGGACGCAAGGCCGCCGATAGCTTCCGGTTATATTAAATCCGACTCACCGACAGCCGCTCAACCTTCCGCTTTAAAGCCGTTCGAAGCCGCCGATTATCAAAAATTAAGCGACGCGGTCGATGAACTCGCCAGCCGGGCGGCTCGCTTAACCGCCGCGCGCTCCATCGTTGATTACCGTGATGACTGCGTTAATATTTTCGTTCCGCGAATTACCTCCTCACAGGAACGCGGGTTGAACGATGACGAACTCACTGCTAAAAATGGGTTTAATGTTATTTTGAATTCTACCGATATAAGTTATGCAGGTTACTTTAGCACGCCGCAGGGAATGAATGCGATCGTTAAAGTAAGGCGGAGCGGAACCAGCGTATTAAAAGCCGGCGATATACTATCTAATACCAATTTGAAGCTCAAGGCTTTGAACGAAAGGTATATCGTTTTGGAAAATATGTCCAGCCGCGCCGATGAAAAGGTATATCTTAGCTCGAGGTGAAGCGGTGAATAAATTATATGAAATTATAAAAATGCTTGAATCGAAAGACTATTACGTTAAGCAATACGCGCTCGACGCGTTGCGGAAATTCGACTCGTTTCTGCCCTCATGCGTTTGTGAAATGCTGGCTTTTTTTGCCGCGGAAACTGACTGCGCGCTCAGGTGCGCTGTTTTAAAGTTGTTTACGCAGAAAAAAATAGGCGGGCATTATCTATTTTTCGCCGAACATATCATTAATTGCGAATATTTGATCAAGAATTCATTTTACGATTATATAGGCGAGACTTTAGAGATCGGCGCTAAAGATTTTTTAGTTAAAAGTTATTACGCCGAAACCGATCCTAAGGTGCGCTCGAAGATAGTTAAAACAATAGCTTTACTAAAATATGCCGCCGATGATTTTAAACTCGAAAAAGAAACGCTATTCGATTTTTTAAACGACGCCGACGCTCGCGTGCGCGCTAACGCCTGCTCGATCAGGGCCGATTTTAACAATATAATCATTCGCGCCGAGTTTAAAAAATTGTTAAACGACGCTTCCAACCGCGTTAAAGCCGACGCCGCGGTCGCCCTTTATAAAGCAGGCGACGGCGAAGCCGCGGATTATATCGCGCAAAAACTTTCGACAGCCTCCGATAAAGTTGAAAAATCATCTTTTATCTTCGCGTTGGCTTCGATGAATAAAGAAAATAATTATCCGGCGGTAAAAAAATATTTATCCGACGCCGAGCAGTGCGTCAGAAGAAACGCTATCATAAGCGCCGGCCGCATTAAGTCAAAAGAAGCGATACCGGACCTGCTCGATTTATATATGCGCGAACAGAAACAATGCCGCGAAAATTTATCGCGGATAATCGTCGCGCTTAAATCTATCGATGAGTTCGATTCCACGCTCGCTATTCTCGATAAAATGAACGAGGCCGGCGGCGATGAATTCGCCCGCGCTACTCTGGTCAAAGTGCTCGCCCATTTTGCCACTGGCGATATGACGCATTATATAATTTCTTATCTAGACGACGCCGACGCGCGCGTGCGCGCTAACTCCATCGAAGCGATCTGCTTTTTAAAAGAACGCGGCGTGGTCAACTCCGATTTTGTCGTTAAAAATTTATTGGTCAGTATGTGCGATTCGAACTCGCGTGTGGTGGCTAATTCCGTCAGGGCGCTCTACGCCGCCGGCGTTGTGAGCGTTATATCGGTTTTGCGCGAGATGCTTTTATCGAACGTCGAAACCGTACGCGGCGCGGCGCGCTATGTAGTGTCTTACTTTCCAGAAGGACTTTTGACCGTTAACGGTTAAGCGTTCTTAATAAGCGTTCTTGTCGTTCCAGACTACCATTACCGTTTTAAATAATATTTTGATATCGAAGATCAGCGACCAGTTTTCAATATAATACAGGTCGTATTGTATGCGCTGCTCGAGCGATGTCGATGAGCCGCGAAGGCCGTTTACCTGCGCCCAGCCCGTTATTCCAGCCTTTACCCGGTGGCGCTTCATGTAGTCTTTTATTTCTTCCTTGAATTTCTGGACGAAAAACGGCCGCTCGGGCCGCGGCCCGACTAAACTCATATCGCCTTTCAAAACGTTGACTAACTGCGGTAGCTCGTCGAGCGATGTCTTGCGCATGAACGCGCCTATCTTCGTGCAGCGTGGATCGTTTTTGTCCGCCCACTTCGGGCCGCTCTGAAATTCGGAATCGCTGTACATACTCCTGAATTTATACATCATAAACGGCTGGTTGTCAAGACCCACGCGCTCCTGCGAATAAAAAACCGGGCCCTTCGAACTGAATTTAACAAGCGCCGATAGAAGTAAAAATAACGGCGATAAAATTATCAGACCGATCAGCGAGAGTATAAAATCCATTACTCTTTTCATTAATCCGCCAAGGCCGGCCAGCGGCGGCTCGTAAAGCGATATTATCGGAATGCCCTCGAGGTTGTTTACGCTCGAATTGGAAGTTATAAAGTAAAAGATGTCCGGCACGATGTGAAGGTCTATATTATTTTTTTCGCATATTCTTATTATTTTCTGCGTCTCGTCGTATTCTTTAGTCGGCAGACAGCAGATAAGCCTGTCAAACTTCTTTTCAAAATACATCGGCTCAATCTTCTCATAACCGCCGCAGTACAACTCCTGCACTTCATGCCTGACCGCGTTTTCATTGTCGTTGTCCAGATAGCCGGCCACGCTGTAACCCCACATCGGGTTTTGAGTCACCAGCCCGCTTATTTTAAGCGAGTTTTCGTTGATGCCCGCGATCATAAGATGCTTGATGTTATACCCTTTATTATGCAGTAGAGCGTATATTCGAATAAGCGTATATTGATAGTACAGAAAGAAAAGCGATTGCGATATGAGCGAGTATATAAAAAAACGCCGGTGGAAGAAGGTATAATCGTTCCAGAATATGCCGCCAAGCAGAGTGTAAATAGCTATGAGCTCGAGATAAGTCTTAACTGTGATCGGAAGCATTATGAAAAATTCGTCGATAAGCTGCCCGACGCGCTTGAAACGGTAGTAACCCTCGCCGAATGAATTAAACATCCATAAAATCGAGTAAATTATCGCGAGAATAAGCACTATCAAATTCGATTCCACGCCGGCCTGACCGGTAAAATGCGTCTTAATGACGATAGATCCGAAGTAAAATATCGAAAAGTTAACTAAAGCGTCGATAACAGGCGCGTATTTAATAAATAAATGAAATATGGCTCTCTTAAACATGGTATTATATTATCATAATTCAGCGGTAATAACAATAAAAATTTGATATAAAAATTTTATCCGCATAATTTTACTTGTGAAATTTTGCCTGCCACTATATGCTGCTACATGCTGCTATATGTCACTACCTGCTATTATCCGTTATTATCTGTTATTGCTTGTCATTAATCGCTATAGTGTAGCTATAAGACCGCGACGGGGGAAAANNCTCTCCCTGAATATAAAACTGCGTGTGCGCGAACCCGCGCACGCGCAGTTTTGTAGCATCGAAATAAAAAGGCTATTACCATAGCCTTTTTATTTCGGGCGGTATTTCCTGCCGGCTTCGAAGTTTTTTTTATTCTTTCTTTTTAAAGTTTTTGCCATTTCGTTATTTTACTATTAACTTCACTTTTTCTTTCCAGCTTTTTTGTTTTTGCTATAATTTTTTTCATGCTGTTTAGTCAGTATTGCCTTCGCGCACGGCGTGCGCGAAGGCGTACTAATTGCGCGCCACCGGATCTTAATGTTTCGGCTTGCGGTAATGCTGTATAGCACATCTGTTTTTATTATATTGCCGGAACAATTACTATATCGATTTATTCAATGCGATTAGACAAATAAGACTCGATGTGCCTCAATTTTTACCGTGAGCCGCCCGGCTAAGTCGCGTTAAAGCCGTTATTGCTCCGCAGCCGCGTGCACCGCACGCGGCTGCAAACAAGCAAGCTGGCAGGAACGAACATAAAGGCAGTATAAAAAAAAGAAAAAAGAAAGACAGTCAGGAAAAAACTTAAAGGCAACACG
>DIVV01000152.1 GCA_002423385.1 bacterium UBP16_UBA6123 | reverse complement strand
TTTCGGGCGGTATTTGCTGCCGGCTTCGACGTTTTTCTTTTAATTTCTTTAATAAAGTTCCTGCCATTTTATGTTCTTTTATATTCTCTTATCTTCAATTATTTACTTCTTTTTATCTCTATCTCTATTTCTATCTCTAATTTTCTTTCCTGCCAAAAACTTTTTTCGCGCCTTTTGTTCGTTTTGCCTCCGAGCGCCTGCAGCGCGCGAAGGCGTTGCATTTACGCACTTACGAAACTTAATATTTCGGCTCACGGTAATGCTCTGACGCATAACAACTTTTATTATATAAAAGCATTATTAAACCTGTTTAAACTAAATTCACTAAGACTTTTGCCTCATGTAATTCGATTAATTATTAGCAGTGCGATTATTAAAATCGATTTGCGGCAATTTTTACCGTGAGCCGTTTACTTAAGTTGCATTGATCCGTTATTGCACCGCATGTGCGCGCGTCGCGCGCACATGCAAACAAGCAAGCTGGCAGATTAATAAGTAAAAAGCAAGAAACGAACGAACGAATGTATAAGCGAATAGCAGGCAAACAAACAATAAACAAAAGGACAAACTTAAAGGCAACCCGCCAGCACTTCATAAAGAACTTCACCAGGTTAAAGTCCTGACAGAAAAAGCTATCGACAAGCTAACAAAAAAGCGTCAGGCAATTTGCCGATAGAGGGAGGGGTGAAGGGGAGGGAGAAAGGGTTGCTAACCTTTTCTCCCTCCCCTTCAAAAAAAATATCCAAAATAATGAACAAATATCTAATGAAAATGGTTTAAAAATATAGTGAAGTGTGGTATAATACATTTTAAGAGAATTAATGTTAATGTCGTGCGAGGTGTGAAATGTCTAAAACTCTGGACTTTTTTATTGACGAGTTCGATAAACTAAACAATGTCGAGGAGCAGGAAACGCTTCTTGATATATTGAAAAGAAAATTAGTGGAAAATCGCCGCCGACAGATGAAAAAAGAGGCCGATCAATCCACAAAAGACTACCATGCCGGCAAATGTAAATCATGGAACGCCAAAGATATATTCGGTGACAAATGATAGACATTAAAATCAATGCGGCGTTTGAAAAGAAACTCAAAAAATTTGTTTCTAGGCGGCCGGAATTTAAAAAGATCATTTCTGAAAAAATAAATCTGTTGTCAACCGACCCGACTGCCCGCGAACTTGAAAATCATAAACTTTCCGGCGAGTTAAAAGGTCAGAGGGCGATTTCGATTTCGGAGGAATACAGGATAACATTTATTGAAATTGAAGAAAATATCTATCTTTTATTGAACATCGGCTCTCACGATGTAGTTTATTAATACCCTGAAATCCGCTACAATAAAGGATGAAACTGTATATTTTTTCGTTCTGTTAGAGTTCTAGCATAAGATTTTTCAAAAAAGTTAAAACACTGAAGTTGGCGGAGGAATTATCGGAATCGCTCTGGCGATTTATCTCGCAGATAATTTAACAAAATTTATCCAACAAAATTTTGACATGAACATTAATTTTTGGTATAATTATTACATCAATTTGAAAATATAGTATGATTTAGGTATAACTCTGCCGTGCGGCATTGTATTGTTGGCGGCCGGCGTAGTTTTTATGGCAACATTATAATCAATAAATCGTAGAAATGGGGAATACAGTATGAAGAAGAATCTCTCTTTAGTTTTATTCAAAAGGTCTTTACAGGCGGCTTTAGTTATAGCCGTTTTGATTTCGTTGTTTCCGGGCGCGCTTTACGCTAAAAAGCCGACGACTTATCTGGCGCCTCAGTATCAGGTGCCGCTTTCACCCGAAAACGCCTTTATTTCAGTAGCTCCTATGGCCAATTCCGCCGGACAACCCGAATCGGTTGACTTAACCAACGAATTTGAAAAACTTGAAGTTGCCCGTCAGTCGGGTTTTAAAGTTATGCCTTTCGAGGGTGCTGGCGAATATGCAAAAGACGCCATCCCTTATCTGATGAAATCAGAGGAGATGCTCGATTCAGCTAAACTGCGTGTAATAGCGCGCATGATTAAATTTGATTTAATTAAAAAATCCGGCAATGAAAAATACGCCGAATTTTACAAACAGTATGTAAATTCACCTATAGCCTGTTTCGTCGGATTGGGCCTTGGCACGGGACCGGCCTGCGGCCAGATTCCGGCTTACCTTCCTTTAAAAGACGGAAAAAATTTCTTCTTCAGCACTCTTACGATAATCGAAGACATACCGGAAATGTTCTTAGTTACCGACGCCATTAAAAACGATACATTCGATCTTGTAGTCGCGCACGAAAATGCCCATGGCATTATGTTCGATATGTACGGCTCGCAGATGAGCGCCGTCGAAAAGAAAAGCAATATCGGCCATGACGGCCCGGTTATATCCGACCGCGGATTAGCTTATCTGGAAGGCTGGGCTGAAGCTTTCGAAGCGCTTTACGGTCCGACGAATCCTCTTCTTAAACTCAAAGAAGAAGAACGCGAAAAATACAGAATCTCAGAATTTTTATTTACCAGACAGGAGCCAGTGCGCCGCGACCGTTATATCTGGCAGACGACTAAAAAGAAAACCGGTATTTTAAAGAACGGACTTCAGATAATATCTACCGAAGGCGTCATAGCCGGAGTTTTCTACGATATTTTAACCTCGCGCGCAATTAAAGATCCTTTCGTTAAATCGGTTTCGGTCATGTATCTGCACCGCCCGAAAGACTTTATAGGCTTTATTAAAGGTTGGGTAAAAGAATTCGCCGAAGACAAAAGAGTCCTCTACAGAATATTTTTAGAAGGCACTAATTACGCCACAGTCTCTAACAATGCGCGCGGCCTGTATCACGATTATTATCAGGCCAAACTCAAATACGTTCAAAAAACTATGGATCAGAAAACTTTTTACGACATAAAAAATAAATGGACGGTTTATAAAGAAGAACTGTTTAATACCGTAATGAAGCAGGATAATATCGACGCTAATATCGGCCCCGATCTGTGGATGAATGTAGGCATAATCCCGGCCGCGCCCAAAGCTAAAGACCTCATCATAAATATATCGACGATAACCCCGGATTTACTTTCCAGATTTAAATTAAGCGGCCTTAATGACGAAGATATTGTTAAAATGACACAGGCCCGCGAAGCTATGGGCATTCTTCCGTTTAAAACGGCTTCTGAAGCGCTTAAAAACTTCCTCGGCGAGCAGAAGGCAAATCAGGTAATGACCGAAAATAAAATGACGGATATGTAATATAAAATAATCTTAATTAGCCGTAAATACTCATAAATAAAAAAGATTAACCGGATTTAACCGGTTAATCTTTTTTATAATAACTTTAAGAAAAATAAAATAAAATAAAATAAAACAAGTTTTTTGAACGCATCAAACTTTATTTGTGTTATTCGATTTACTTAGCTCCCGCCGCTTTGAGCAGCGATATTATTTCGCCGTCTTTACAGCGCGTTTCCGCATACTGCAGAGGGGTCTGGCCGTTGTTGTCGCCGGCGTTCACGTCGGCTTTTTTAGCGATTATCATTTTGACCGATTCTTTAAGATTTCTTTCGACAGCGTATATCAGGGCGCTTTTGCCGTTATTGTCTTTAATATTTATGTCTTTGTCAGGCAGTTTTTCAAGAATAATTTTGACGGTTTCTTCTTTTTCATTGTAGGCGGCCTGCATCAACGGCGTAACGCCTTTAGTGTCGGCGGCATTTATATTCGCGCCCTTTTCGATCAATAATTTTGCTATCGTCGTAATGCCTTCGCGCGCGGCGACGGCGAGCGCAGTCTGGCCGATATTGTCTTTAGCGTTTATATCGGCGCCTTTTTCGAGAAGATATTCAATAACGTCTATATTTTCGCGATAATTGATGGAGTTGATGAGGACCGTTTCACTGTCGTTATCGGCGGCGTTGACATCCGCGCCTTTTTCAACGAGCATTTTAATTATATCCATATTGCCTTTGAAAGAAGAAAGCATTAAAACGGTTTCGCCGGCGCTGGTAGTTAATTTAAAGTCGGCGCCGTTTTCTAAGAGCAGCTTTACCGATTCGGTATCTTCTTTGACGGCGGCCTCCATTAATGCGGTACGGCCTTTTTCCGAGTGCTCGTTTACCTTCGCGCCGGCGGAAATAAGCGCTTTAATTTCGGCGGCGCCTTTATACTTAGCGGCGTAGATTATCGAATTACCGGTTTGCGTTTCGTCCGCGAAGGCGGCGCCGGTTAAGGCGAGTGAAATAAAAGCTGCAGCAGCGATTTTTTTAATCATTTTAACTCCTTTATTTTTAATATCAATGCTATCTTTTAAAATAAGAAACCTTTTTATTGTTTATGGACGGATGCTTGAATTTTGATACCATATCCTATCATTTTTAGCGTAACTTGTCAATAATCAAAAACCGCTTTGAAAACCGCTTTGAAAATCGGTTAATTAATCGGTTAATTAATATTGACTATGGCTTTAAATTAAAGTATAATAAACGCTGAAATATAATTTAAAATTTATTAAATAGTGATATGGTGATATGATGGATTATCGTAAAGATATATTTAAAGTTGTTGTTATTCTTGCTCTTGCCGTTGTTTTAGCTTTTATGTTTTTTCCGGCAGTCTCTTTTGCTGAGTCTGTAAAATCTATAGTTATTGCCCAGAAAGGCGATGTGGTGTCATTAAATCCTCTGTTGACATCTGATTACGCCTCGTCGGCGGTTTATCACCGAATATTTAACGGGCTTTTGAAATATGATGAAAATATGAAGGTATCTTTTTCGCTCGCAAAAAGTTATGAAATTTCTCTAAATCAGTATATTACCATTGATACCGCCGAAATCGACGCAGCCGGATTCAATAAAATCGAATCGGCCTGCCGCTCGCTATTAAACTCGAATCCTCTGCCGGATTACTTAAGCGCCGAAGAATATAAAACGCTCGATATCGCTTTTATTAAGCATGATAAAAACGTTGTATTAATCAGGTATAATACTTTCTGCCTCTCGTTGTGTAAACTTCTCGAATCAAAGGCCGGCGTGCCGATCGTTAAAACCGAATATAAGCCTGAATTCAATATCGCGCTTAAAAAAGATGTGCTGTGGCATGACGATAAACCTTTTACCGCTGACGATGTTATATTCACTTATGAAACCGTTTCGCAGATAAAAAAAATCCCCGCCTATGACAGTTATAACATAAGCGCGATAGAATCCGTAGTAAAAAACGCCGGGGGCGGAGTTAAAATGACATTTAAATATCCCACGCCGCGCGCTTTCGAAGCTATGCAGATGCCGGTTCTGCCGCGCCATAAACTCCACGGCCAGGATATTTTCAATGCCCGCTTCAATATGACGCCCATAGGCACGGGACCGTTTAAATTCAATGAACGCGCTTTCGAAGATTATATAATACTTTCGCGTAATGAAAAATATTTCGGCGGCGCGCCTGATATTGAAAAGATAACTTACCGCATAATTCCTAATGAATCTATTATGTTTTTAGAGCTGCTGCAGGGCAATATCGATATAATGCAGTTGAAACCCGATCAGTTCGTTAAATTTACCGATACGCCCGAATTCGAAAATCGTTTCGTAAAAATTAAATACCCCGAGCGCGAATATACCTATATAGGCTGGAACCTTAAAAATCGTGTGTTTGGCGACGAGGCGGTTCGTACCGCCTTAAGCTGCGCTATAGATAAAAACGGACTCATAGATAAAACCCTTTATAATCTCGGGCAGATAAGCGACGGTCCGTTTTATCCGTCTTCGTGGGCCTCTAACCCTTCTATTAAAAATCAGCCATACGATGTGCAGGAGGCAAAAAAAATATTATCGGGCGCCGGTTGGCGAGATGACGATCAGGACGGAACCCTGGAGAAAAAATTCGACGTAAGGTCTTTTTTCGGTTACAATGATACCGTCGAAGTGCAGAGATTTGAATTCGACCTGCTTATCAACGCTGGAAATAAAGACCGTGAATTATGCGCTAAATTCGTCGCGGCCGAATTAAAAAAGATAGGCATTAAAGTTAATATCGATACGCTGGAGTGGAAAGATTTTATTAAACTCATCGACAGCACGCAATTCGACGCGTTTATACTCACCTGGTCGCTCGGCTACGACCCGGATATATCTAGTATATGGCATTCTTCTAATATACCCGATATGAAAAAGGGTAAGTTCGGATTGAATTCGATTTCTTACGCAAATACCGAAGTCGATACTCTGCTCGATGAGGCGCGCCAGACGATCGATCAGAATCAGCGCACTAAATGTTATCACCGCATACACGAGATTATTATCAAAGAACAGCCTTATTGTTTTCTATATATTGCCGATACTCTATATGCCGTAGCCAGAAAAGTGAAAAATGCCAAACCTTCTCAGGCCGGAATTTTTAATAATATAGAAAAATGGAAGATAGAAAATTAACATTTCATCAAAAGTGAATAATACAATTATGTTAGATAAGCCATCGGAATCTTTTTCAGCCCGGCCTGACGGCTGCGCTGCCGGAAGGGCGCTGCTCGATATTAATTCCCTGACGGTAGCCTTTAATAAAAATGGCCGCCGTGGAGTAGTTTTAGACGATATAAGCGTTAAAATACCGCATGGAAAAATCGTCGGCCTTGTAGGCGAGAGCGGCTGCGGCAAGACGGTTCTCGGCAGTTCCATAATAGGCCTTCTTCCCGAGCGCGGCGTCGAAGTGGTTTCGGGTGAAATAAATTTTTACTCAGGCGAAAATGGTCCGTACGCACCTGAAAATCTTCTTAATTTAAATTATCACGGCATGAAAAAATACCGCGGCTCTAAAATTTCGATGATTTTCCAGGAGCCGATGTCGTCGTTGAACCCGGTCTACACGGCAGGCAGCCAGATCGCCGAAACCATAAAAAATAAAAATTATAATCTGTCGAAAGCTGAAATCACGGCCCGCTCGATCGAAATGCTCGCCAAGGCGGGCATGCCTGATCCGGCCCGGGTTTATGATATGTATCCGCACCAGCTTTCCGGCGGAATGCGTCAGCGCGTAGTTATTGCCATAGCGCTGGCAAATAATCCCGATCTTATAATAGCCGACGAGCCTACTACCGCCCTGGATATAACGGTATCCGAGCAGATATTATTTCTTTTATACAATATCCGCGAAAAGTTCGATTCGTCGATAATACTGATCACGCACGATCTCAGCGTGGTCGCTAATGTGTGCGACGAGGTTTATGTAATGTACCGCGGCACTATCGTTGAAAACGGCCCGGCCCGCGAAATATTCACCTCGCCTAAAAA
This sequence comes from bacterium UBP16_UBA6123, assembly GCA_002423385.1. Classification (GTDB taxonomy): domain Bacteria; phylum Muiribacteriota; class UBA9980; order UBA9980; family UBA9980; genus UBA9980. Next base: position 286 of record DIVV01000152.1, on the reverse strand, counting down.
TCCTTATACAATAGGGCTTATGGAATCGCTTCCCGAAGCAGGCGCGCGCGGTAAATCGCTGCATGTCATCGGCGGAAACGTGCCTTCTATTTTTACGGAAATTAAAGGCTGTAAATTCAAAGACCGCTGCCATAAAGCCCGGCCCGAATGCCTCGAAATGCCGCCCGTTAAAAACGCAGGCAACGGCCATTATTACAGATGCCATTTCTAAGAACCGTTATTCATATATAAAAATGTTAAAGTGCTAAAGCATTAAAGCATTAAAGTATTGATATATCAATACTTT
>DIVV01000162.1 GCA_002423385.1 bacterium UBP16_UBA6123 | reverse complement strand
CCTTTCTTTTCCCCCGTCGCGGTCTCAATAAAGTGGTTGCCGCCAGTGTCCTACGCGTATCGAACTTTTTTCGCAAAACTTTTGATCGCACAGTTGTCTAATCCGTTCGAGCGCGCGGCTTTCGATATTGTCGGTAAAAACCTTAGCTGTATTGTATTTTCCTTTGATTTCGATCACATTGGTTCCTTTATAGAATGCTTAGCGGTGTCAGCGGCACTTATAATTATTATGTTTATAATTTTTGCGCTTATAATTTTTATTTACTTTATGCTGAATTTAATATATAATTCATTCATAATCAGGCTTCCCTGCGGGCTGGCCGGTTAAATTCGATCCGTGTGGATGATTTTAAATGTCAACTAAAGAAAAATTATTCTTCGTATATATTCTCGAATGTGAAAACGGTAATTATTATACCGGTTATACTATCGATATTCATAAACGATTCAATACTCATAAAACCGGCGCCGGGCAGGGGGCTAAATTCACCAGGAGTTTCAGGCCTTCAAAAATTGCCGCGGCATGGCGGATATCGGGCGGCAAAAGCGCGGCGATGAAAGTCGAATATTTCATTAAAAAACGAGAGCGCCGCGTTAAGCAAAAATTTATAAACGATCCGCCAAGCCTTAAAGCCGAGTTTTTCAAAAAGAAAGAACCGGATTATGATATAGATATCTTGCCGGAGCCTTTTATTTTTTGATCCTGAGTATCACGACGCCGGTTTTACCTTCTATAGCGCCGCTCACCGTTAATTTATGATCGCCTGATTCCGCCGTAACGCACTTTATAACGTTAAAGGAATATTTTTCTTTGCATACGCCGTTATAAGAAGCCGGTGAAACCAATTCGGCGATAATGCCGGCTCCGTTGACTGATAATTTCTTCTCCTGGGTTTCCATTTCGGTTCTTAAACTTATGCTTGCAAAATTGAATTTCGGCTCGGAAGTTATTCCGCTATTGGATAGATAAAGCGTTGAGATGAAATCGCCGTAAAGGTCGTCGAAATTTGCCGCGATATTTTTGGATATTATTTCAGCTTCAGCATTTTTAATATCTATTTTATCCGACTTTGCGAGATTGGCCGGCAATGCTCCGCGTTCGACAAGGTATTTAATGAACAGATATGACAGGCCGTAATTAGATATGTCTATAAAATTTAACAAAGAAGTATTTTCAACTCTGGCGAGAAAAGTTCTGTAATATCGAAAAGCGTCGTTATAGCCGCAAAGATCCATTGCAAGCATCGACAGGCCTTCGTTAATCCACAGATAACTTAAAAAGGCGTCCTGCGACGCGGTCGAGACGTCAAAATAATCCTGAATTACGAGGCTGTGCTGATAAAAGTTTACCATGTGCTGGAATTCATGGGCGAGGACTGAACCGACGAATTCCTCGTAAAAGCGGCCATTGAAACTTGCATCGGGTAAAAATATGTAAAACATTTCTTTTTCATTCGAGTAATATTTTTGTCCGGTGCCATTGTTTCCGTATGAATTCGGATCGCTCGCTTCATCGAGCTTCTGTTGAGTGATGGTGTCGAAAAAACTGAAATAACCGGCCGCATCTTCTAAGTTAACGTAATGCGAGAACAGGATGTAAACTCTCGAATCGCCGTCAAGCCCCGGGTTTGGTTCGCTCCCGAAAACCGAGGTGACCTTTTCATAATCGATATCAAACGATTCCGCAAATTTTTTCAAAGTTTCGGAATCGGGTTTAATAAAATTAGCCGGCACATTATTTTCGAGGTATATATAGCAATGCTTTCCGTAAGCCATGAGTGTTGCAGGCATTTTTGCCCAGCCATTGTCGATCGAACTATCGATCGTGGTTATCATAAAATCCTTTTGAGAGCCTATGACGGGTTGTGCCGCTTGCATCGACGGCGCTTTTACCGGGCGGCTGTAATCGATGAGCTTTCCGAATCGTTTCAATAATTCAAAATCGCTTTTTCGTTTTTTCAATTCATGATTAAACTGCATGTCCATTTTATCACTGAAGATGTCGCGATCGAATCCCGGCGCTCTTGATGGCGCAACACTTGAGATCATTTGCGGGATTGAATCATCCGCGTTTGTTTTATAAAACGACATATTAAACGATGAAATATCGGTTTCACTCGTATTATAAGGCATTGCTATGATATATTCGGATGACGTAAGATTTTTAATGATAACGTCGAGTCCCGAATCTGGCTTTAAAACCGTTTTCGAAAAAGTTTCGCCTGGCTTTAATTCGTCGATATAATCGTCTATTCTGACGCTGAATTGTTGGATTGCATAATTGCCGGCGGGATCGCCAACCTTTAAAATAAAGTCGTAAGTTCCTCTTACGGCTGGCTGCCATGTAATTTCGCCGCTGTCTTTGTTTAGCGTGAATGATTTATCGTTTTCAACTGAATGGTTTGATTTTATATCGTATGAAAGGCTCGATGGCTCGATGACATTCGTCGTTTCATCCGCTGCGATGATTTTATAATGGTAAGTATTGTTTATAATGGCGGTGGCGGGCGGTGTTGAGGTAATGGATATCTTGCGCGCCGATTTTTTAATGACTTTTATAAGGGCCGTACGGCTTACCGCCGGGCTTTTCCCGTCTTCGACAGCGACCGTGATCGAATAATTCGAGGAAGTGCCTGCGTTATCGGTTTCTATGGCCGGCGCCGTCCATTCGATTTCCGATTTTATTAAATCGGTTATAGCAGTTTCGGTGGTGTTTTCAATTATGCCGCCTGAAACCTGCCATGTGAATTTTAAATTTGCGCCGTTCGGGTTCTCAGAGGTGACGGCTACCGCGAGCGTGTCGCCTTCGTATATTTCAAACTTATCATTATTTATAAAAATCTCCGAAACCGAAAGGATTTTTATCTGCGGGTTCGGGCGTGAAAGAGTAAACGCTATTTTAGTGTCGGCTTCGGATACCGCCAGATTTTGCGTCCTGGTTATGAACCCTTCTTTTAATATTTCTATCTTATAGATACCTTCTGGTACCCGGGTGAAATTTATAATTCCATTTTTATTGGTGTACTGGTTTTTCAAACCGTTTAAAAAGACGCGAGCGCTCGGCAGCGGCGCGCCGGATTCGTCGTTAACCGTTACTTCAAGGGTTGAAGTTTTTTGGAGTTCGATCGGTTTTTCGATAAGGTGTTCGTTTTTTTCAGCCGTGATGCTCACCAGCGATTCATTTTTTAAAACCGCGTTGCTCGGGTTATTTTCACTAACTGCGCTCAATATATAATCACCCGGTAAAATGCCTGTGAAACTGAAATATCCAGTTTTAGAAGTTTGGGTTGAAAAGAGAGGAAATGAATTAGGCTCAGCTTTTTTTATGAGTTCGATAGTCGCGCCTTCCACCGTGTTTCCTGCTTCGCCGGTTTTAGAAGAGCTTCCGAAAACGACGCAGCCCCTTAACGTCGTTACGGGATTTATAGCATAATACTTGATGCCGGAGACTTTGCTTACCGTGTCGGCGGCGTTTCCGGCCAGGTCGATAAAATCGATGTTATAATTTACATTGCCTTCAACTTCATTAGTTCCCAGCGTATAAGATGCCGTATAATTCAGGTCATCAACTTTAATTGCCGTGACGATATGTCCGTTGATTTTGACGCCCGGTATGCCGCCTAAAAGTTCGTTAGTGGTAAAAGATAATTTTACTGTATTACCCGGCCTGGCTGTGTAGTTATTTGTAGTATTGTCGGAGACCATGCCGGCATAGGTCAGTACTGGCGGAATGGAATCTATGGTATATGTTGCGTAAGCGGCGTCCGAATCGGACATGCCGTCTTTTAACGCTATCGCTGTTATGGAGGCGTTCGTTGATATTATTACCGGCTTTCCGTCATAATCGATATAATTTGTAAGACCGATCTTTCCGGGATAAGCTAAATAATACTTAATTCTTGCTCCGAGAGTTTCACAGGATATCCTCACTTCTTTTGTAAAGCTATAAAGCCCTTCGGCGTGACTGAATTTCGGCGTCGCTACTTTTTCAAGCGGAATTATTTTATTCGTGAATTCCTTCAGTGAACCGTTATGATCGGAGTTTGAGTCGATCGTCGTTCCCGAAAAGGTTATAGAGGTCGAAAGCTGATTTTGCGTTATAATATTTAGCGCTTCGGCGTTTTTGACCAGCGCTATGAAAGTGTTTAAAAGGTCTGATACGCCGGATATGTTGCCAGGTATAAAAACCGATTTGAAACTTTCTGAAATATTTGAATTGGCGACGGCCGTTACCGTTTTAACAGTTTATTATCTCATCTCTCACCTCACCTCACCTCACCTCACNNGCGACGGCCGTTACCGTTTTAACAGCTTTTGCAAGCTCCGGGACTATGGCCGGCCCGCCGCAATTTTTTTCGATCTGTTCGTCGGTCGGAGTTTTTTTACCTTCATAATTTAAATTAAAGGTTTCGCCCGCGGCCTGAATCTCCTGCGTGGCAGAAGATATTATGGAAAGTAAATCGATCTTTTTTTCAAAGGCGAGCAGCGCCCGGGCGGTCGAATTTTCATCGACTGCGATACCCGATAATTTTATTTTTTTACTTTATCCGGGATTTCCGATGAGGCAGGAATTTTTCCGGTGAGGCATTGATATAGTATTCTTTTACTCGCGTTGTTTTTTATGATAATTTTTGCGGTTCTCGCGGTCTGACCAGTCGGAATGTTTGCGGTATAAGAAGCGCCGTTCACCGCGACGCTGCCGATAATCAGATCAGAATTATTAGAGTCGACGGCAAGAACTGAATTTTGAGAGTTAAAAAGGCCTGCCGCTTTATTTTCGGATGATGCCGGCGGCGCGGAGGTGGTTAAAGCCGGAAGGGCTCCGCTCACTTCTATTGTTTTAGATGTTGTGCTGCCGGTTATCGTTGAACCGTCGTCGCTTCCAACGCAGCCGAACACCGATAGCGTAAGTATGAGCAATAAAAATAAAAATGGAACATTTTTTTGAAGGCTGTGATAATTCATCTGGGACTCCTTTTATTATATAGTTAATTGAAAAGCAAAGATAATATTGGCCTATTTTACTATAATTCCCATCATTTTTCAAGCAAAATAACCGGCAAAAATAAATAAGATTATAAAGTGAAGAAGAAAAAAACGCCCATATATGATTGTTATAAAACAGTTACAAGACCGTGACGTGGGAAAAGAAAGGACCAATGGCCCT
>DIVV01000233.1 GCA_002423385.1 bacterium UBP16_UBA6123 | reverse complement strand
ATATATTTTTATTTCGCACACCCTTGTGTGTATTTTATATTGTATTTTATTATATTTTTTAGTATAATACTGCCGGCGCTTCAGGCAATCGTCAAATTACATGCAATTTAATTATTTATATTAACGGGGGAAATAATGATAAAAATAGGAATAATCGGCGGTTCAGGCTTAAACGATCCAAAATGGCTCAAAGACCAGAAAGATATAACCATAAACACTAAATATGGCGAACCTTCATCGCCGCTCGCCTGCGGTTTAATCAACGGCGTCGAAGTCGCGATACTCTCGCGCCACGGCAGACGCCATACGATACCGCCGTCGCAGGTCAATTACCGCGCCAATATCAGCGCGCTAAAAATTCACGGATGCACTCATATATTAGCCACCACGGCCTGCGGCTCCCTGCGCGACCACATTAAACCGGGCGATTTCGTCGTCGTCGATCAATTTATCGATTTTACCAAAAGACGTATAACGACCTTTCATGAAGAATTTGCCGGCGGAAGCGAAAACGCCGTTCACACTCCGATGGCGGACCCTTTCGATTCAAAACTCAGGAAAATTTTAATAGAATCGGGCCGCGGCTTAAATTATGCGATCCACGATAAAGGAACGGTAGTTACCATTGAAGGCCCTCGCTTTTCAACGCGCGCCGAATCTAATATGTTCAGAATAATAGGCGCTGACGTAATAAATATGACGCTGGCCATAGACGCTATCCTCGCTAACGAAGCGCAGATACCGATAGCGGCGGTTGCGATGTCTACCGACTACGACTGCTGGAAAACCGATATCGCGCCCGTAACGGCCGAAGAGGNNATTTAAGACTTTCGCTAAAAATGTCGGCAACATTCAAAATCTTCTTTTTTCGGCGCTCGATAAAATACGCGACGGCGCGCTTAATTAAATCATAACAAGAGGAAAAGATTTGAAAGTATCACTTTTTGTCCCGTGCATCATGAATCATCTGATGCCGGAAAGTGCGTATTCAATATTAAATATATTCAAAAAATGCAATATCGATTTTTCGATCGAGAAAGATCAACTCTGCTGCGGTCAGCCAGGCTATAACATGGGCTATTGCGAGCACTCGATTCCATTCGCCCGCAAATTCATCGACTTATATTCTAAAAACGAATGCGATTATATAGTCGTGCCTTCCGGTTCTTGCGCGGCGATGATAAAGCATAATTACCCGAAACTCTTCCCAGGCGAAAACCTTGAATGGTTGACGGCAAAGGTCGTCGAGTTCAATTCGTTTATGCACGATAATAAATTTTATCTCAAGCTGGATATGAAATATAAAGGCGCGATATTTTATCATAAGTCATGCCATTTGCTCAATGAAATGAATATAGACCGCGAGCCGAAAGAAATGCTCGGTTCGATAAAAGGGCTTCGCCTTATAGAAGCCCTTACGCATCAAAATACCTGCTGCGGGTTCGGCGGTGCGTTCTCGGCTTCGTTTGGCGAGCTTTCAACGGAGGTAGGCATCGCCAAACTGGAATTTATAATGGAAAATAAATTAAAAGACATAGTAGCTGGCGACTCAGGCTGCATTATGCATTTAAAAAGCGTCGCCATGGCGCGCGGATATAAATTAAATTTTTATTATATAGCCGATTTCCTCGATTTATGTTCAAACTAAAAAGTGATTTTTTTCTAAAATTAATAAAAGTGACTGTATATGGCATTGTTTCTAAAAGATAAAAACATAATCAATATTAATAAAAACGCCAAAAAAGCGCTCGCGGATAAAACGCTTCAGGCCAATTTAAAAAAGGCCACGGCCGAGGCTGTATTCAAAAGAAACCAGGCCGCCGCAGTTTCGGAAACTTTTGAAAGCTCGCGCGATATAGCCATAGCGGCACGCGAGGCTTCGATTTCCATGCTCAGGAAATTAAGCGATGAATTCGTCGAAAATTGCGTTAAAAATAATATTAAATGCTTTGTTTTCGACGATTACGAAAGCGCTAACGCTAAAATCACCGATTTAATAAAAGAGCGCGGCGCCGATTTTATCGTCAAGTCCAAATCGATGCTCACCGAAGAAATCGAGTTGAACCGCCATTTGAAATTAAACGGCATAGAAGCCATAGAAACTGATCTGGGCGAATTCATAGTATCGCTCGCCGGGGAAAAGCCATCGCATTTAACCGCGCCTGCGCTGCATAAATCCAGGCGCGAAGTAGCCCGGTTGTTTAGCGAAAAACTCGATATGCCCTACAGCGAAGACCCGGCACAATTATCTTATTTCGCGCGGCGCTATCTGCGCGATAAATTTATGAGCGCGCGAGTAGGCCTCACCGGCGCTAATTTCGCGGTTTCAGATTCCGGGCTTATAGCCGTAATCGAAAACGAGGCGAACGCGAGGCTTGCCATAAACCTGCCTCAGACGCATATTGCCGTATTCGGCGTTGAAAAAATAATTCGGAATTTAAACGACCTGCCGCATTTTTTGAATTTATTGTCAAAATCAGCCACCGGTCAACTTCTTAACGCTTACACTTCCATAATAGGCCCGCCGGCCGAAGGCAAGGAACGCTTTTTTATAATAGTGACTAAACGGCGGTTTGAAATAGCGGCCGACCCCGTTTTCAAAGAAGCTCTACGCTGCATAAGATGCGGCGCCTGCCAGAATATATGTCCCGTATTTCAAAGGCTTTCGGGCCACGGTTATGAGTTTTGCTACGGCGGCCCGATCGGAACGGTCTTAGCGCCGTTTTTTATCGGCTATCAAAAATGCGCTGAATTAATAGACGCCTCTACGCTGTGCGGCTTCTGCAAAAGTATCTGTCCGATGAAAATTAATCTGCCGGCACTTATTTTACAGCACCGCTTTCACTACGGCGCCGATAAAAAAATTAAAAAACCTTTATTCAAACATCTTAAAAAATTATTTTCTTATCTTCATTCCCTGATCATGTCTAATAATGTTTTAAGCCGCGTCATACAGCCTTTTGCGCGTCTGTATTTTAAAATAACGGCGGCCGTCTTCGGGCGCAATTATATTCCGCGGTGGTCGGTGTTTTCTAAGAGAGATTTTATAGGAATGGCGCCGAAAACTTTCATGGAATCATATTTTACCAAAAATAAAAAAAAGTCGCGCGAAAAAGAAGGCGATAAAAATGGAAATTAATAAGGGCGAAAAATTAAAAAACGGGAGCGAAAAATTATTCGATAAATTCCGCGAACGCCTTGCTTTAAACGGCGCGACGGCGTTAATATGCGCGAATCGTTCGGATATCGCGGCGCACATAGCGGATATCGCGGCGCGGGAAAAAAAAGACGGCGGCCGGCCGGTTTTTCACTTATCAGCTCACCTTGCAAGTTCGTCCGCATCTTCTATCGAAACGGCGATCGGCTCCATAGAAGGCGCTTATATAACGAAAAGCATTTTAGACGATAACGGTATTTATATAGTTCCGGCCTCGGCGCTTCTTATTGAAGACGGCGCGCTGGCTGTAGATTCTGCCTTATGCGCCCACGAAGAAACTCTTTTCGGAGATATTTGCGTTTTAATCGCCGACGGCGCCGAAATTTATAATAATATCATCGATTTTTTCGCGGCGATCTCAGCCGGAAAAAGCTCTATCAAAGCTCATAATATCACGATAATAGCGGGTCCGTCTAAAACAGCCGACATAGAAAAACAGATCGTAACGGGCATGCACGGCCCTAAAAAGCTCTACTGCATGGTAATAAATTATTAAAAACCCGGTTGCATTAATTTTAAATTAATTTATAAGTAAAGTAAAAGATAAGAATTAAATAATAAGAAAAAGTTAAAGCTAAATTACAGTATTAAATAAAAAAAAGTTAGAAAGAAAGAAAGAAAGGGAAATCAGGAATGTATAAAATACTTAAAAAAAAGGAACTCAACGAATACAATATAGAAATGGAAATAGCTGCTCCTTATGTAACGCGTAACGCCATGGCGGGACAGTTTATAATGTTTCGCCTCAGCGACGAAGGCGAAAGGATACCGCTTACGATATACGACTGGTCAAAAGAGCGCGGCTCGATTTCAATTATTTTTCAGCCGGTCGGAAAATCGACCAAACAGCTCGCGCTTTTAAACGAAGGCGGCGAGCTCCACGATTTCGTCGGGCCGCTTGGAAAA
>DIVV01000069.1 GCA_002423385.1 bacterium UBP16_UBA6123 | reverse complement strand
GAAAGGGTTGCTAACCCTTTCTCCCTCCCCCTCAAAAAAGTAATTACAATTATAAATTAAATTAAATTAGATTAGATTAGTAAATTATAATATTAATATTAGTAATTAACAATATACTTAACTGGAAGCTGAAAGTTCTTTTTTTATGTGTTCGATAAGGCCGCCGTCTTTTAAGATGGAAAGCATGTGTTCCGGCAGCGGCGGAAAACCGTAAACGCCTGATCTGGCAGTTATTTTGCCGCTTGTGAAATCTATTTCGATGGTTTCGTGGTTTTCTATCTTTTCGATTTCCTCCGCCGAGGTTATTATTGCGATACCTTGATTGATGGCGTTTCTAAAATAGATGCGCGAGAAAGATTTTGCCACTATAGCGGCCACGCCGAGCGCTTTAAGACAGGTTGCCGCCTGTTCGCGCGATGAGCCGCAGCCGAAGTTTTTGCCGGCCACGATTATATCGCCCGGCTGTATTTTTTTTGAAAATCCTTTTTCATGGCCTTCGAAGGCGTATTCCGCCATTTTTTTAGGGTCGCGTTCCTTTAAATAGCAGCCCGGATAGATGATGTCGGTATCTATATTATCGCCGAATTTTAAGACTCTTCCTTTTACTATATTTTGCATTTAATTACCTCCGAAGTTAAACGAATTCGCGTGGATCGGTTATTTTTCCGGTTATCGCGGAAGCCGCGACCATGGCTGGCGAACCAAGATAGACTCCGGCTGATGCCGAGCCCATTCTGCCTTTGAAATTTCTGTTCGACGAGGAAATGACGTTTTCGCCGTCGGCTAAAAGTCCGGCGTGTGCGCCGAGACAGGGGCCGCAGCCGGGGTTCATCACTACCGCGCCGGCCTGGATAAGATCGGTGATATAGCCTTTTTCAATGGCCTGCAGAAGCACTGTTCTTGAAGCGGGAAATACTAAAAGCCGGACGTTTCTGGAGACTTTTTTGCCCTTGAGCACGGCGGCCGCAATTGCGATATCGTCGAGGCGGCCGTTGGTGCACGAGCCCAGAAGCGCCTGGTGAACAATAGTTTCCGGCATATCTCCGATATTTTTAACGTTATCTACGTTATGCGGGCAGGCCACCTGTGGTTCCAGGGCTGCCGCGTCAATTTCGAGTGTCTGATCGTATTTAGCGTCGGTATCGGAGTATAAGGCGTTCGCTCTGTCGTATGGCAGGTTATTTGCTTTGAAATAATCTTCGCTCACCCTATCGAAGGGGATAAGCGCGCATTTGGCGCCCATTTCCATCGAAAGGTTGGACAGCGTCATGCGTTCGGATACGCTCATGCCTTCGATAGTTTCGCCGTAAAATTCGACGGATTTATAATTTGCGCCTTCCACGCTTAGTTTTCCGATTATATACAATATTAGATCTTTGGCATATACCCCTTTTTTCAGCTTGCCGCGAACGGTTATTTTAAGCGTTTCGGGAACGCGCAGCCAGATTTTGCCGGTAGCCCAGATGGCGGCCATTTCGGTGGCGCCGATACCGGTTGAAAGGCAGCCGACGGCGCCGTAGGTGGTCGTATGCGAGTCGGTGCCGACGACTAATTCGCCGGGGCGGGCGTGGCCTTTTTCGACCATGACCTGATGGCAGATGCCTTCGATTATATCGTAAAAATGAGTTATATCCTGCTGCTTGACGAATTCGCGTATTTCCTTGTGGATATTGGCCGATTCTACTGATTCGGCGGGTGTTCTATGATCGAGCGGGATGATTATTTTGTCTTTAGCCCACACTTTCGGGAGTCCAAATTGTTTGAATTGTTTGATAACCAGGCCGGCGTTGTCGTGTGACATCGCGCAGTCCGGTTCGACGGTAACTATCTGGCCGGGAACTACGTTTGCGAGCCCGGCTTTTTTCGCGAGTATTTTTTCAGCCATTGTCATAGCCATAATTTTTTTTCACCTCTAAAAAATTTAATCACCTGTTCACTGTTATTTGTGAAATGGTTCAAAATTAGCGAAATCCGCGTGATTTATAATATAGCCTTCGGCAATGCGTTTGCCGAGATCGCCTTCTTTAGCGTGAGTGGCTATCATATGAACTACTTCCTCGGGCATATCGAATTTTCCGCATATCATTACGCCGGAGAACGGGTGGCGCAAAAGCTCTCCAGAGCGGCTTTTTACATAACCCGATTCGCTTTTTTTATATTCGAGCAGTTTACCCACGTCGTGGAGAATAGCTCCGGCGGTGAGGTAATCCATATTAAGCGCGATGCGTTCGTGGTAGGTTTCCGAAATCGCTTTAGCCATTGCTATGGCGGTTTTAGTCACTCCGCGGGTGTGCTCGCAAAAACTTATATTGCATTCTTTAATTAAAAGAGTGAAAGGAATTTTATCCATGTCCTCGATTGTCCAGCCGCCCCGCAGGAGAGCTTCCTCCCATACTTTAACGACTTTTTCACGAAGCGTCAGATCGACGATCAAATTGATTTCGGGCAGTTTTTTTAGCAGCGCGGCGCTGTCGAAAGCCATATTCATACCCCTTTCTATTAATTATGCACGGGCGTTTTTAACAATCTTTTAATGAGGCGAAAATTGAGTGTAAATTTAAAGTGAAATTCCGATGAATTTGAGCGTGGATTTAAAACCGGCCCGTATCGTAAAAATTATACATTAATCGGTTTTTTTTGTCAACAGATTTGACGGCAGATTCTTATACATTTTCCTCACATATTTGTGATGAATTTACACGGGTAAGTTGTATAAACGCACCGCATTTTTTGCCTTCATTTTGGTATTTACTTTTTTTTATATGGCGGGAAGGTCAATGGTTACGACCAGGCCTCCGCCTTCGCGGTTTTGCGCGTAAACGCCGCCTTTATGTAAAAGCGCGGCGCGTCTGGTTATGGACAGGCCAAGGCCGCTTCCGCCGGTTTTGCGTTCGCGCGCGTTGGAAGTTCTGTAAAAAGGTTCGAATATATTGGATAGTTCATTTTCGGCTACGCCGCAGCCTCTGTCGCTAACGGTTATTTCGGCGCGTATGCCTTTTTCGGTTTCATTTCTTTGCAGTTTAACCTCGATTTCAGTGTTCTGGGGACCATATTTAACGGCGTTTCTGATAACGTTTTCAATTGCGCGTTTTAAAAGGTTTTCGCTGCCGGTGATCATAATATCGCCGCATCCGGTTAAAATCACTTTCTTAGAGCTTCCGCGCGCTTCAAAATCGGCGTCGTCGGCCAATTTTTTAATAAGCGCGCCGAGATTTAAAGGCGAAAACCTTTCAGCTTCGATACCGCTTTCTAGCTTGGTCAAAGATATTACTTCGCCGATAAGGCAGTTCAGCGTTGCGGCTTCAGATTCGATTCGGTCAAGCGATTTAACGGCGGTTTCTCCGCTTTGTCTGCGAGCTAACTCCAGGGCGACTCCCATGCGGGCGAGCGGGGAGCGGAGCTCGTGTGAAATATCTCCTAAAAGTTTTCTTTGCTGCACCATCAATGATTCTATTTTTTCGGCCATTTGATTGAAAGCGTAGGCCAATTCGCGAAATTCGTCTTTTCGGCCCGTTATCGCCGCCCCGACGCGGTAATTAAGTTCGCCTTCGGAAAATCTTTGCGCCGCTTCGCGCAGCGTTAATATAGGCGAGCTAATATAACTTGCCAGTCCGTAGCAGACGCCCGCGGATATCAATAAAATTATAAGCACCCTGAGTATAAGGCGGTTTGTTTCGCCCACGGTCGCTTCTTCAAATTTAACGTGATGCGCTACGGCATATTTTCGGCCGTCAGGGCCGATTATTGATTTGGCGAAAAATCTTTTTCCATCTATGTTAACTCGCTCGGGCCTCGGGCTTTGCAGGGCTCTGGCGGAAACCTGTTTCGCGCCATCAGAAAGGGTTTTGCCGCTGATTTCGTTTAGCTTTTCATCGACTATGAAAATTTCAATTTCGTCGGAGTCTGAAATGGCCGGTTCTATATTTTTAAGACTTTCCGCCGGCGAGTTTAATTTAATAATATTAGACGCGTAAGCGCCGATAATTTTATCGTGAAAATTATGGAAAGGGCCTCTGGGGCCGGATTGGGTAAGCCAGTCGAAGGCGAATTGCGAAAGAACTATCAGGACGGTAAAAAGCCAGAATGAAAGATATATTTTTATAAAAATCCCTTTTTTTTCCATAAAGCGTCCGCCTTTTTAAAATTATTCAGCCTGAGATTCGAGAATGTATAGATAACCGGCGTTTCTAATCGTTTTAATGCGTTCGATTCCGGGGGCGGCCGCGTCGAGTTTTTTTCTCAATTTACTGACGTGGACGTCAATGCTGCGATCGTAAACGGAAGAATCCCTGCCAAGCGCTGTTTTGAAAAGGTTTTCCCGCGTGACCATTTCGCCGGCGTTTTTAAGAAGAGCTTCTAATATGCAGAATTCGACCGAGGTTAATTCTATATTATGGCTGCCGCAGGTTACTTTGCGCGAGCCTGGTTCCATTTCAAGATCTTTTACTATTAATGTTTTGGGAAGTTTAGCCAGGCCGTCTTTTGAATCCGTTTCTTTGTGAATTCTTCTAAGAACGGCTTTGATTCGGGCTATAAGCTCACGCGGGTTAAACGGTTTCGATAAATAATCGTCGGCGCCCATTTCGAGGCCGACGATGCGGTCGATTTCCTCGCCGCGCGCGGTCAGCATTATAACCGGCGTCGATATGAGTGCTCTTATATTGCGCAGCGCCTCGAATCCGTTCATTTCAGGAAGCATAACGTCTAAAATGATCAGATCGAAAGATTCAGCGCAGGCTAATTTAACGCCTTCGGCCCCGTCATGCGCCGTTTTTATCAAAAATCCCTCCGGTGTGAGGTATTCGTTTAATAGCTCGCAAAGGCCCGTATCGTCGTCGATAATAAGTATTTTATTCATTGAAATCACCGGTTTATCATAATTTTTAAAATTAAAAACGTATTATATCATAATTTTTTAATTTTTAAATCAAGATTTTACTATTTTGTAAAAATGTATAATTATCGTTCTCGGTTCTCTATTGTCTTTACATAACTTTACATTAATTTACTTTAATTTAACGGTGAAAATGACCTTTGCGGACGATAACTATAGCGGGGAAGTAAAAATAATCAATACCCGCCGCGTGGCGGGGTGAAAGGAGACAATTATGATTAATTCAACAGGCGGTGCAAACGCTTTTGGCGCTTCTCAAATGTCGGCGATGCGCGATAAAATGTTTTCACGAATCGATACAAACTCTGATGATTCAATAGATAAGAGTGAATTTATCGAGCATCTGGCGAATGCGCCCGCGGGCGGTAAAAGCGCGGAAGAAATATTTAAACAAATCGATGCCGATCAGGACGGTTTGATCAGTAAGACCGAAAACGAAGACGCCATGAAAAAAATGGCGCGCGAAGGCAAAGCCAACCGTCCTCCAATGGGTGGTGCGCAGGGCGGCGCTCCGGCTGGCGGCGGTCCGAAACAGGCTGGCGGCGCCGCTCCGAGTGGCACGCAGACGGAAGAAACCAGCGAGTCGGAAGACAAAAATTTTAATGGAATCCCGGATGATGAAGAAGAAGACGATTCAGAATTAAGCGTAGAAAATTTTTTGAAAGAAGTTTTAAAAAAATACGCTAAAAACACTGAATCTTCGAGCATGAATCTTATGAATAAAAATATTTCGGCAATTGCTTCTTTAGATAAAAATCTGTACGCTTGATGCGTCAAAGCGTTATAAAACGCCATGATGCGTATTGATTTTTAATATAAACCGGATATTAAAAAAACGCGGCCTGTTTTAAAAACGGGCCGCGCTTTATATTGATGCCAGGCACAGGTTATAACTTATCGGTGAAAGCCCGCAATTTTTTTATTTAGCGTTTTCGGTGTTCCAGCCTTTTACTTCGGCCACGCCGGAGAAAAGAAAAGGCAGTTTGGCGAGTATAAAAAGAGCGGGGCCGCATTCGGGCGTTATGCCTATTTCAAGAAATATTGCAGCGGCGAGGCCCTCGATGTTAAGAGGCATGTCGAGACTGAATATGGTTTTATAAGCGGGCGCTATCGCCCTGGCGAGTTTTACGTAATTTCCATCGAAGCCGAGTTCTTTAGTTTTATCGATCAACCTTTCGACCCTGATATCTACTCCGCAATTATGGGTTCCATAGCCCGGGATAAAAGTTCCTCTGTCCTGACTTTGCTGCACGGCGATTTCAGCCTGTTCGTCAACGTTGAGTCCGACATCGTGCATATCGCGAATGGATTCTTTGAGTATATTCATACATTCTTTTATGTGAAGTCCGTGTTTTTCATCCATTGCGCCGACGCCCGCGCTCACGGCCGCGTTGATCTTCGACCCTGTTTTCGCGCTGATTTTAGCGCACAGGCTCGACGGCGAAGCCGAAGTTTCGGGCATTAAGGCGAGTAAAGTGCAGTCAATCATCTGCGTAGTTTTAGAGTCGGGGAGTTTTTTAGTCAGCGAAAGGAACGCGCCCTGTGAAAACGTGGCATTAGCCATTAATTCGGCCACATTTGCGCCGTTAAAAAAAATCATTTCTCCCTCGGTTTTTATCGAAGAGTTTTTTTCAATTTTTTCGAGCAAGACTGCACCTCGTTTTTGGAAAAAATAAAATAAAAATATTATGCCAGAATTATACCTTAACTTTGGCAATTTGTCAATAAACTTTAAAGTTTAAAACTTAAACTTAAACTTAAACTTTCGACGAAACTTTAAACTTTCGACGAAATTTTATAGTAATCTGATATATTTTTAAATTTGTTTTAAGTGAAAGGCAGTTTAAGCCAGAGGCAGCGAAAAGGTAATTGTTGTTGATTTTCCGTATTCGCTTTCGATAATTAATTCGCCTGAAAATAATTTGACGATTTTTTTAGCCAGCGTCAGGCCGAGCCCGAATCCCTGTTGTTCATAGAATTTTCTTTCAAATTGCATGTAAGCTCCCACTCTGGATATTTGCTCGAAGGTCATGCCGCGTCCGGCGTCTTTTATTCTAAGGATATATTCGTCACGCACTACATTTGCGGCTATAATAATTTTAGTGTTACTGGCGGAAAAGGAAATTGCGTTGTTAATTACTTCGTAAATCGCTTTTGAAAGGTATTTTTCGTCGACATATACGAGCGCATCTTCGTCATTTAAGAGGATGTCGAAATCACGTTCTGAATCTTGTTTGATCTTGACGGTTATGTCTGTAATTATTTTTTTCATGCTTATCGCTTCGAGTTTTATTACGTTTTTTTTCTTTTTTTCGTCTGAATTTATTAGTTCTAATTCAGCATATAGTCTCATGTTTTCTAACAATCTATGCAGTCGTCCGGCGGCCGTTTTTATTTCATTTATTATTTCGAATACTTCGGTTTTGTTTAACGAATTGAACATTTGTTCCAGCAGCTCGACGTTTCCAATAATGATGCTGAGCGGAGTAAAATATTCATGCGGCATCGAATATGAAATCGAGCGCCTGAGTTCGTCTAAACTATTGTGATATCGGTGCTTTTTTTGTTCATGTGAAACTAATCGCGAGTTAATCGCGTTTAAAAGTTCGTCGCGGCTGAAAGGCTTGGTAAGGTAATCATCGGCGCCGAGTTCCATGCCGGCTCTAAAGTCTGATTTTTCGGTTCGCGCCGTTAAAAAAATAAATGGAATATCGCATAACGCATGATTCTCTTTTAATTTTTTGAGCACTTCATAGCCGTCGAGTTCGGGCATTTGAATATCGCATAAAATAATATCCGGCCGTTCGCGTTGCGCGGCATTTATTCCGTCGAGGCCGTCTAATGCGCATTTTACATTAAAACCTTCAAACTGTAATATGCTGGCTATATTTTCAATAACATTTTTTTCGTCGTCGATTATTAATATTTTTTTCATAATTCCCCTGTTTGATTAATTTAATAAAGGTATTGACACGCTGAATTGAGTGGACGAACCGTATTGGCTTTCTATGCTGATTTCTCCGTTATGTATATCCACGAATTTTTTAGCTATCGAAAGTCCCAGGCCGTTTCCCGGTATTTTTCCGGCATTGCCTGCCCGGTAAAAAGCCTTGAAAAGATTGGGAATATCCTGTTCATTAATTCCGATGCCTCTGTCTTTTATTATAAAAATTATTTTTTTTTCATCGATGCTGACTTCGAAATCAATTTCATAATTTTCTATGCAATATTTTGCGGCATTAGAGAGCAGGTTTAGCAATATATGCCGTAAAATTTTTTCGTCGGCTTTGATTATAGCGGACGGCTCGCAGTGAAGTATTAAAGTGATTTTTCCATTTTTTTTCGTCGAACTTTTAGTTTCTTCAATTAAGCCTTCGCAAAATGGTTTAATTTCGATTTCGCTTTTAATTAAAGTCAGTTTATTACTTTCGGCTTTACTGATTATAATCAGATTTTCGATCATTTCATTCATTCTTTTAACTGATATTTTTATTTTTTCGACATAATCTTTCATTTGCGTTTTAGTTAGTCTGTCGAAATAATACTCGATGAGCTCGCTCGATGATAATATAATGCTGAGCGGCGTCTTGAATTCGTGTGATATCGTACTGATGAACTGGTTTTTCATTCTATTGATTTCTATTTCTTTTTTTAGCGCGTCCATTAACTTGTCTTCGGCTAATTTTCGTGAA
Organism: bacterium UBP16_UBA6123; assembly: GCA_002423385.1. GTDB lineage: Bacteria > Muiribacteriota > UBA9980 > UBA9980 > UBA9980 > UBA9980. The sequence continues at coordinate 8,405 of DIVV01000069.1, read as the reverse complement.
GTTATATCGTTGAATAAACAAAATGTTGCATATCCGGGGGAATTAATTTTGATATTTTTTTTAATTACTTCGAACCATTTCGAATTACCGTTTTCGTCGATGTAATGGTATAAAAATTCCATCTGTTCTTCGTTAACGGACAAATTTTCATTGTCAATTTTTTCACTTTCAAACATAAAATTTTTAAATGTTTTAATGTTGTAATTTTCAAGGATATTTTTATTTCGGCATATTTCGAAGGTTTCACAAAAAGCTTTGTTGATCGTTATAAATCGCCCGTCGCGGTCATAAACCAGAATGGGAGCGGGCATGGCATCGATTATGTTCTGATTGAAATCTCCGCTTATTTTATTGTTCGCGGTTCTGCGGTTTTTAATTAGAATCGCGGCGGGAGATTTTGAAGGAATTTTTGATGATAATAAATTATGGAGAATAAATCCGTAGCGCGGCATTTTTTTCCTTTCTATAAACATGATCGCTTATTGTTGGCTTTATTTGTTCTTTTTTATTTAATTTTAAATAATTTTCCGTGAGAGATTAACATAACTTCAATTTTAAGATTCGTAAAAATAAGTTTCGCGGAGTTCATGGCTTCCGTTATTGGTTTCTTATTGAGGTTAACCATTAATATTTTGTCGCCGCCGCCGCCATTTGCTAGCGGGTCAGATTCACGGCAAAGATAATATTCATCGGGATTATTGCCGCCGTTCGTCAATAAATTCGAAGCCATCATAATAACATCGCCGGATTGGGGATGTTGAAAATCATATCCATTATTATTAGATCCGGTATGTTCACTTTTCATTTCTGGGCTCCTTTTCAGACTTTGTCGGCTGGTTAAACGATAAAAGGCCCTCCTTGTTATGCGTTTAAGCAGCCGCAAAAGTATGCTAAATGTTTAAATTATTTTTTTATATTTTTCTTTTCTGTCCTGTGAATAATATTCGGGCATGCCCTGGCTCAAGTCTATATAAACCGGAAGAGCGGGAGCCGGTTTACGGAATTCGGTATAGTTGTTGTTGATTTCACCGATTTTTTTAGCGCCGAGTTTGTCGAAAAAACTTTTATTTTCGGGGTTGATGCAGAATACGGTGCCTGTAACATTGCTTTTTACGCATGTTTTAAAGTATAATTCGAATAGTTTTTTTCCGATGCCTCTGTGGCGGTAAGTCGGAAGTACATACCATCTGCCAGGGGTCGCTAATTTTGAATGTTTGTTAAGAAAGTAATTGACGTCGATTTCATTTTCAGCAGGAAATCCGACATTTTCGTCGTATTCGAGATAAAAAAGGCAGCCGACCACTTTATCTGTCGCTGGATCTATCGCGACGAAGTGGATCGCGTGATCATCATGGCCGGTTTTTTCTTTTTTAGTTTCGTTAGGCGAGATAAATTCGTAGCGGTCGTGAAGTATGTGATATCTTAAATTATATGCCTGTATTCTTTCGCTTTCGTTGGCGATTTTATAAATTATCTCGCTTTCTTTTTTTGGCTTGTCGGCCGCCACTATAAAATTTTGACCGAGATAACCGCGCTGGCTGGAAACGATCTTTTTAAATCCGATAAAATCGGTCAATACTTTTTCTATTTCATCATTTTCGAATGTTTTCATTTCTCCCATAAAACTGGAATTAACTTCTTCGGCAATGCTGATATACTTGCGTAATTCATCAAAACGCCCGTTTTCTTGAAACTCTTTTTTCATGGTTTCAATAGCCAGGCTGAGGTCGGGATTATGCCTCGCGCTGGTTAAAACGAAACGGCCGCCATCGTTCAAATTGGTATAAGCGTTGTCGAGGAAGGTATAAGGGGTTTTTAAATTGAACATGAGATTGCTCGATACGACCGCGTCGAATTTTTCGTGATATTCGAATGTATTCGCGTCGCCGTGTATCAGCGTAACGTTATTGATGAAACGGCTTTCTATGACTTTTTCGCGGGCAATTTCGAGCATATATTCGTTAGCGTCAACACCGACTATTGTACGCGAAGGGTCTTCGAGCATGAGTGCGTTTACGAGATAGCCTACGCCGCAGCCTAAGTCTAATATTCTTTTGCGTCCTTTTAAACGGATTATCAGTTTTTTCATTAAATCGTCATAAAATGTAGTTCTGACAACTGCTTTTTCATAGGCTGCCGCGATATCGCTCCACACATTCTGGCCGGTTAAGTCTTTTTTCATTATAATAACTCCTCCTGATTAAATTTGAGTGATCTTTCCTTTGCTTTCTGGATTAATTGAAGCGGATCTTTTTGATGCTATTGTTCCCAGATTTTTTCGTAAGGTGTTTCCAGTATATTCGCGATGTGCCGCATTACTCTTTGTGATTTTTTCTTTTGATGAATTACAAGCGACACAAAAGGCAGGCTGATTCCTAAAGAGTTGGCGATACTTGTAATTGTAATGCCTTTCATTAGCAGCCTTCCTTTTATTTTCATGGTTTTTTTAGTCATAATTACCTCCTTTTGGTTTTATAAATGCAATTATCATTCCAATTATAAAATGCCTTATTTTTCATGGGTTTATTAATTGAACCGGTTATTTGTTTCATAATTTATTATTAAAGATCGATGCTGTTGAGTAATAATTGAAAAATGAGCTGATTGTTAAATATATTTTGAGTAATAACCGGGTTTTTCAATCTTTTTCAGTCTTGTTTTCCCGAAAACGCATTTTAAGATGACTTATATTTGGGTTTATAAATATGCTTGAAACATTTTGCGGCATGAAACAATGATGTTTGCCTTTGTATTCAAGTGTTTTCAATGTGATTTTCTTTGAATGTTTCAAAATTATGAAACAAACCTTGAAAAAACCTTGAAAAAAACATCATAATCTTATATAATTATGATAGGGGGGTGCGATATCGATAACGATTTTTTAGGGAAAGAAAATTTTAACATATTAGATACTATAAATAAGATTCCTAATGCCTTTGTATTGTTTAAACTTCCAGACGGCGGTTTGCTCAATGCTCGGATCATTAGGGTGAATAGTTCTTTTTGCGAACTTTTTGGTTATATTGATTCGAAGTTGCCGGAAGTTGGTTTTGAAGAAGTTTTTAAAACTATGCGGCCGGATTGGTTTAGTTTTATTAATAATTCAATTATCGAAAAAAAATCGGCGGAATTTGACTGCGGAAATATTGACGGCGATAAGTTTTTAAAAACTTATTTTATCGTGTTTTCCGATATCTTATTCGCGTTGATAATAGTAGATATAACCGAAATGAAATGTTATCATGAGCAGATTAAATTCCAGGCTTTTTTACTTGAAAATATAAACTGCGCTATCGGCGCGACTGATTATAACGGGCGCTATATATACTGGAATAAACACATGGAAACTCTTTTTCAATGGAAAAAAGAAGAAATTATCGGCAAGCATATTCTTGAAATAAGGCTTACCGAGGATATGAAAATTAACGATTCACAAATGTTTGAACGTATTCAGAAAGACGGGTACATGGAGTTTGAAACAAACTGTCCCCGTAGAGATAAAACCTTTTTTCCCGCTCATGTAATAGTCGCCTCGCTTAAGGACGAGAATGGAAATATAATGGCTTTGGTCGGTATTCATACCGATATCAGCGAGCATAAAAAGCTCGAAGCCGCCCTTAAAGAAAGCGATGAACGCTGGCAGTACGCGCTTGAAGGAAGCGGCGACGGGATATGGGATTATAACATTCAGACTTCCGTGGTATATTATTCCGAGCGCTGGAAAAAACTTTTAGGATACGAGCAGCAAGATATCGGTTGCGGTATCGACGATTGGATCGCTATTATTCATCGGGACGACCGCCATAATTTTTCTCAAAGGCTGTCGGCGCACCTGGATAATAAAAATGATCAGTTTATCTGCGAGCATCGTATTAAATGCGGCGATGGTTCGTTTAAATGGGTTCTTGCGCGGGCGAAGATAATCGCTTATTCCGAAGACGGAAGGCCGCTTCGTCTTATCGGAACTCTTTCGGATATCAGTTCGATTAAATCGATGGAAAAAGAAGTATATCAAACAAAGAAGAAACTTTTAGAAAAATATACTTTTAACGATATTATAGGTCAGAGCCCGCAGATAAAAAAAATCGTAAATATACTTCCAACCGTCGCTCAAAGCGATTGCAACGTGTTAATCGAAGGCCCTTCAGGTACCGGAAAAAACTTGATAGCCAAGGCTGTCCATAACATTTCAACCCGCAGTTTGTCGCCGTTTTATATAATCAACTGCGGTGCGCTTCCTGAAACTCTTCTGGAATCTGAACTTTTCGGTTATGTAAAAGGGGCTTTCACGGACGCAAAAAGCGATAAACCCGGAAAATTCGCGCTGGCGGATAACGGAGTTATATTTTTAGACGAAATAGCCGAACTTCCTTTTGCCATACAGGCTAAATTGCTTCATTTCATCGAGGATAAAACTTTTACTCCGCTCGGCGGCGGCGCTCCCATCAGGGCTAATGTCAGAATTATAGCCGCTACGAACAGAGATTTGCCGGTTTTGATCAAGGAGAAAAAATTTCGTGATGATTTATATTATCGTCTTAAGATAGTAAGTATAAAAGTTCCGCCACTAAAAGAACGTCTCGAGGACATTGAGCTGTTAATACAGCGTTTTATGGATGAATTAAATTTGAAGTATTCGAAAAAAATTACTATGATGTCTCAGAGCGCTTATGAGTTTTTAATGCTTTATGACTATCCGGGCAATGTAAGGGAATTGCGTAATATGCTCGAACATGCCTTTATTTTTTGCCATGATAATATTCTTAAAGTAGAGGATATGGGCGATGAGTATCAGATTAAAATTCGCGAAATATTAGAACCGAAAAATGAATCAGCCGTTCCGTCGGTTAAGGCCGGGCGCCCCGGTGCGCTGAATTCGATAGATATTCATTCGTTAAAGCAGGCTTTAAAAGATAACGGGTTTAACCGCAACAGGACGGCCGATCAGCTTTCGATAAGCCGCATAACTTTGTGGCGGCTGATGAAAAAATATGACATTCTATGAAATTATTAGTTGCCGTGGCAAGCGTCGGCGGTGTCGGCGGCTATCAGGCGCTGGCGCTCGCGAGACGGGGAATCGGCGAATCGAGAATTAAATAATTTAAAATCTTTTAAAATAAGTCATTAAAAGCAGTCCGAACGCTATGGCGAGAAGGCCTCCAGCCTGGGGCGTTCTGAATATTATTCCAAGGGATAGCGTCAGAAAAAAACCAGCGGCGAAAGCGTATGAAGCCGAGCGCCCCTGGCGGCGGCGTATTTCAATGGCTCTGAAAAGAAAACCCGCGCCGAGACCGAAGATGAAACCTGCGCCTGATTTTGTAAAAATGCGGCCGAGCGCGCCGAATAAAAACATGCAGATAGGAACTATTATAAAACCGAATTCGCCGCTGCGGGCGGCGCTTCCGGCCGACGTTGCCGGTCGAGCGTCAACCGCGACCGCGGCGGCTGCGCAAATAGCGGATGAAGCGTTTTGGGTGCGTGTCGCGGCGCTTTTATTTTCGAACTCCGTTGCCGGAGGCTGAGGCGAAAGAGGCGATTCGTTTTCAAATATTTCATCGGCCTTGTGGGAGTTGCCGCCCTGAGACGTAGTTTGCTTATTGTTTTGCCCGCCGTGTTCTTCGCGTAAAACCTTAAATATTTTTATTTTATCGGCAATGCCTTTAAATAGTCTGTATCCGATTTCGGCCGTGGGAACTTCGGAGCGGTTCATCGCAAGATAGGTGGCTTCGGTAAAATAGACTTCGTTGGCTTCGGAAACGCCCTCCAGCCTGGCCGCGATATTAACAGCTTCGCCGTAAATGTCGTTATCGATAATGCTGACTTCGCCGGTGCTGATGGCTACGCGCACCTCGAGCCTGTCAGCGTCGGCGCTGTTTCCGTTATGCTGTTTTAATTTTTGCTGAAGCTGGATTCCCGTTAAAACCGCGTTGGTTGGGCTTTCAAATACTACCAGGAAAGCGTCGCCTATGGTTTTAATTACCTTTCCGCCCCGTTCTTCGAATATAGGGACGAGAAGTTCGTTGTGCTGTTTTATTAAATCGACCGTGGCGCTTCTGCTTTGCTGGCTGGTGCGCTGGGTGAAGCCTTTTATGTCGGTGAACATTATAGTTAAATTTTTATTTTCCATGTTTTTCATATTTTTAATTAAACTTTAAACTTTCATTTTATTTATTTTTATTATTTATTATAATTTATTATTCAGATATTAACATTTGTTTTGAATTTATTTAACGCCGAGTTCTTTTTTTAATTTTTTAATTTCTTCGAGCTGCGGGGATAACTCTTCGCTACTGCGGCCCGCTTTTAAGGCTTCGTAGTATTGTTTGACGAGTTTTTTATAGTTTAGATGTTTCTGGTCGTAAGATTCTTCGGACGATGCGGCAAAAACGTCTCCAGATGAGATTTGCGAATTATTTTGAGCGGGGGCCGAATTATTAAAGTAAGATGAATCCTGATTTTGAAGACCGTCGTTAGCGATGTTTACCGCGGCGTTTACGCCTTGCGTGGAATTCGAACTGAAAATGCCGCCAATAGTGCCGCCGATCGATGAAACCCCTTTGAATATATCGCCGATTGAATTTATTAAGCCGCCTATGCCGGTGACGATATTAATAACTTCTTTACCCTGCGGATGATCGATGATGCCTTTTATTTTATCGAAAGTATTGGACTGCTCGAAACGACGTGCGGTTTGAACGGCGTATTTAGAAGCGTCTTTGACTTCTTTCATTTTTTTCATTTTTTTAATCGGGTTTAGCCAGCTTATATGGCTGTATTCGGCTGTTTTTAAAATCAGGTTATCGTAGCCGGAAATAAGCTGTGAAAATATCGGACCGTCGTTATTAGCATAACGCGCCCACATATCGGCGCCGGTGATAATGGCGTTATAAACCGTCTGACCGAAGTCTTTAGTGCCCTCGCGCGCCATTTTCTGCTCTAAGATTACTCTTTGATGCGAGACTTCTAAAAAATTCTTGCGTTTTTCGTTGATCTGTTTCATGGTATGATAGTAGCCGATTACATTGTACCATTTATTTTTTTCGAGTTCGTCATACGATCTAAAAAGATCTATAGCGGCCGTAATTTCGGCTTTTTTAGCCTGCGTCCAGGGGGATTTAACGATATCGTATATTTTGGTGGAATCGGAAAGCGTTTTAAAATCATCTGCCAGAGCGGAGCCGACAGGCAATAATAGAAACAGGGCCGAAAAAATAATAAGGGCTGCGAGGAGTTTTTTTAACATTCAAACCTCCATTTATTTATGAACTATATTCATTACGATATAAATTATATAACAAAAATAGCTTCGTGTCAATTTTTGTGAAAACTTTAGCGTTTTTTAAAAATAAACAAATAAATATTAGTTGAAAAAATAGTTAAATGATAATTTTGTGAGGTCGATATTTAAAATAACCGGACGCGTTCCGGCTAAAAAATATGAAGGTCGGTGAAGTAAGTTGTAATTTAAGAGGAGTGACAAATGAATACGGGTCAAAGCAACGTTTGTAATAATATACATAGCATCAGTCATAGCATTAAGCTCTCTAACGATAAGAGCGGTCGCAGCAAAACAGATAGTAATTTAAGTCCAACAACACTTGCAAGATTTATAGAAGCGGTTAAAAACGCTCCTTCGATTCATCCCGAAAAAGCGGCTTTGATTAAAAAACAGGTCAGAAACGGCGAATACCTTTCAGGCGATACGCTGGATAAAATGGCCGAAGCCCTTGTTAAGAAATTTAAATGAGGCGTATATATTAACAGTATGTAAGTTTTTTTAATTTAACGCTTTTTTGCCCGACGAAAAAAATACGCCTGTTGAGGGCGTATTTTTTTTCATTATTGGTAATTTTTCAAAGGTAAAAACGGAAAAAAATAGAATCGGTCGGCGAATAAACAACTGAGGTTTTAAGTAAACTTTAAAGCGGGAGAGGGAATATGATGGAAAAATATGTGTGTACCGGCTGCGGTTTTATATACGATCCGGCGGAAGGCGACAGCCTTTATTTTATTAAAGCGGGAACGCCTTTCGAAGCGCTGCCGGATGATTGGTCGTGCCCGATTTGTTATGCCGGCAAAGACGCTTTTGACAGGCTGTGATAAGGTATGGCGAATTAAGGGATTAAATAAAGCTGACGGGTCCGGTATTTACTTATATCGGTTATAATTAAAAAATCGCATAAATCATAAAAAAAGCTAAATTTATAGCGAAACTCTCCGATGATAGAAGGATCGATGTTTTAAAGCATGAATTATTGATTTAATTTATTTAAGTATATTAAGGAAATGAAAAGAGTAATAAAACATTCTTAAAAATATTAAATAAAAAATAATAAAAATTAAATAAAATAAAATAAAAAAAGCTTGACATAAGAAACGGGCTGTGTTATAATAGCTTCACAACA
>DIVV01000011.1:22036-22333 GCA_002423385.1 bacterium UBP16_UBA6123 | reverse complement strand
AAAACTTGATAATTTTATATAATTAGATATATTCGTTTTACTTAATATATATTTATTTAATGGACTCGATTTACGGTAATTATTACCGCGAGCCGTAAGGCAAAGTTGCGTTAGTGCCGTTATTGCTCCGCATCCGCGCGTGCGCACACGCGCGGATGCAAACAAGCAAGCTAACGACAAATAAACAAATAAGAGATAAATAAACAAAGAAAAAAGCGGTATGAAAAAACTTAAAAGCAGCCCGCCAACGCTTGGCAAAGTGTTTCACCAAATTAAAGCCCGTACAGAAAAAGCTGT
>DIVV01000011.1:0-22031 GCA_002423385.1 bacterium UBP16_UBA6123 | reverse complement strand
TTGCTAACCTTTTCTCCCTCCCTATTTTAAATAAATTATAGAAATCCTGTTTGTTATTAGTGCAGCGATAGCGAAAAAAATTAATTTTCCATATCGGTTTCATCGATTGAGTTTTGGACTCTTTCGATAATCCATTTTTCATCGCGCCGCAATAAATACACTTTTACTTTATCGGGGGCGGGCGTCGTTACCGTAACTAATGCCTGTGCGCTTGCCTGGCTGTAGTTTTCGATAGCGATGATCTGTCCGAGCGAAGTTTTAAAGTGATCTCTTATAACGGTTGCGATGCCGGAATTATCTTCGACTGCGATAGTTGATTTGCTCAGGGGTGTTTCGAACGGATCGCTTTTAGAAATGCAACCGCTGGAATAAAATGATATTGTAAGAATAGAGGTAATAATTATAAAGGCGGTCTGGATGTGCTTAATGAAAATTTCTTTGTCATAAAAATTCATGCTTCGACTCCTGATTTAAATAATGCTACGAATAAAAGTGCGTCATGTGTTTTATATTTTGGTGCTGTGAATATTTTATTGATTACATTATTTATCGAACAAAACAAGTTTTTATTTAAAGAAATATTTAAAGAATTATAAATTAAGGGCCGCGAGGATTTTATGCGCGGCGTATATTTCATGGACCGCTTCGTCGGTGAGTGAAACTCTAAATGTATCGCCGATTCCTTCGTATAAAAGCGCTCCTATTCCTATAGCGGAGCGTATTTCGCCTGTGTCCGTTACGCCGGCTTCGGTAACGCCCAGGTGAAGGGGGTAATCGCAGAGTTTTGATATTTTGCGGTAGGCTTCGATGGTAATTCGTGGTGAAGAGGCTTTAAGTGAGATTACAATATTTTTAAAATCGAGTTTTTCTAAAATATTAACTTCCCACAGCGCCGTTTCGACCAGCAGATCCGCGCAGATAATATTTTGATATTTATGCATAATTTCGCGTGGCGCTGAGCCTGAATTAACGCCTATTCTGATGGGTATATTATTTTTTTTAGCGGATTCGGCCACGAGTTCTATGTGCCGTTGATTTTTGATATTGCCGGGATTAAGTCTTAATTTATCGACGCCTTCATCTATTGAAATAAGTGCGAGGCGGTAATCGAAGTGGATATCGGCTACTAAAGGAATTGAAATTCCCGTTTTAATTTTATTAATAACCCGTGCGGCGGCTTCGTTTAAGACGCCTATTCTGATTATTTCGCATCCGGCGTCCGTCAATTTTTTTATTTCTTCGATAACGGCTTTATAGTCTTCGGTGTTTTTGGTGCACATCGACTGCACGGCGATTTTATTGTCGCAGCCGATTGTGATGCCGCCGATTTGTACGGCGCGCGTTTGTTTTCTATTTAACATAATTTTTAATTCTTTCCATTAATTTATCTTCAATGTCATTCGCCGCGACTCGTTCCACGATTTTTCCGCGTTCGAAGATTACCGCGCGTTCGATCGAACCGGCGGCGCCTATATCAGCGTGCGAGGCTTCGCCTGGGCCGTTTACTTCGCAGCCCATTACGGCTATTTTAAGGGGAGTTTCAATATATTTAACGCGCGCGTAAACGCTTTTAGCGCAGCCGATCAGATTTATTTTACAGCGTGAGCAGGTCGGGCAGGAGATAAAAAACACTCCGGGAATATTATTGAATTCTAATGAGCGCAGTATTTCAAGGGTGTCTAAATAGCGGCTGTTTGAATTATCCGTGACTGGTTCCGCGCTTTCTTTCAAGCCTGCCGTTTCAGGGCGACTGCTAAAAATAGATGCTATGGTGGAGTCTTTTAGCTCCGGGCTGTTAAATTTTAAATAAAATAATATCGCGGTTTCGACCCGGTTGGATTCTTTAGCGGTTTCGATATGCAAAAGCGCGCTCAGGGCGGGAAATTTCGCTGCGAGTCGGGTATTTAATTCTATCGTATCCGTGATTGCGGATTTCTGAAAACATAGCGACAGTTTGTTTTTATCTAATAAATTACGACGGGTTAAATACTCGATGAATTGTGAAATTTCATCGCAGGAATATGAATTCGAATTCGAATATAAATCTGAGCGTGAATGTGAATATGAATTTGAATGCAGAGCTGAATCGCTGCCGCATTCGCGCGAGGGAACGTATAGCCGGATTTTTAGGATACCGGCGTCTGCGGCGGTTTTAGCGATTTTTTCGTACGCTTCGTTTAATCCGTCACAGCCGAAATTGGAATAACGGTAGCGGCTTTTGACGGCGATAAAGTTAAAATTCTTTGCTATGGATAATAATTCGGTCCGCTCGATATTTAAAAACTCCGGTGGAGAATCAAAAACTAATAATCGGCGGCTTATAAATTTTTCGTAACTTCCAGCCTGACCATTAGTTGTTTTAACGGCGTTTGTAGTGTCTTGCGTGCCGGAGTCAATAAAATTATTCGAATAAAAATCGCCGTTATAATTAATTTGATATGAAAATAATGGGGCATGCAGACGAAAACCGTCGAAAAATTCCTCGCGCTTCCGCCAGCCGGGGTTTAATTCGACGATCGAAAAATCGAGATCGTTATTTAAAGTATTGCTTGATATGCTTTCGCGGGAATTATTCATGCTGCCAGTAAAAACTTTATAATTGCGGTTATTAATCCGGTTATATTTGTATATTATATTATATTATATTATATTAAGTAATTACTTAATATAGTAATCACTTAATATAGTAATTACTTGTTATTTATTAATATTAAATTAACTTTATTAAGTAGGTAATTTTAAAGAAGAATAAAAAATAATTAAAAGCGAAGTATATTAAAAAAAGGTAATGCGTGCTCAGCAGGAAATATAAAACGTTAAAAAACAGCATGATTATTAAAATAATAAGATTTATGGCTGTTTTAAATTCTATAAATGAAAGAGTCTGCGCGAAGAGGCATATTAAAATCAGCGCGATATAAGAAGCATACATTTTTTCGGCGGGTATCATTCCAGTGCAGAAGTGGCCTTTCCAGAAAGTTAAAAACTGTTTGGTAGCGAGCGTAAAGAAAGAAAGCCAGCACAATATAAAAATGATGGAAGCGCTTTTGGGAGTCGGCGATAGAATGTAATTTTTAACTACATAAGCGACGAATACTATGTCTAAATACCATAATAATTCATAAAGCGTGGCTATTACATATTTGCTATTTTTCATTTTTTTCCTGATTTCATTTTTTTTTCTTTTAATTTAAATTAAAATATGCTATAATTAGTTAGGTAAAGTTAAGGTAATTGTACCAAAGTATCTATAAAATGTAAAGCAAAAAAATCAAACAGGCGATAAAACGGAATAAAACATGCTTTATTTTATTCGTAAAAGATAACAGGAGAAGGAAGTGATTCATTATGATTTTAAATATCAATAATATACCTCAGTCAAATACGCCTTCGGCTGAAGCGGCCGCGGCTAAAAAAACAGTCGAGCTTCACAATATTTTTTCGACCGAAGTTCTGAACAACACCCGTCAGGCGTTTGAAAAAATGCATAATTTAAAGATAATCGGAACTCATGATTTTGAAAAAGTAAACACCATAATAACTAAGATAGTAACCGATAAAAACGAAAATCAGCCGCAGCAGGCGTCATCGCTCGAAAACGGGGCTTAGTTTAAAGCCTTTCGGGTAAAATTTATTTTCGGCCGGTTACGGTAAAAATAAAAACCCCGGCCCGTAGGCCCATTCTTCGTTGTTGGCGTCGTATCCAATTAAAGACCACTTATGACGGGCATTTGCCGGAAGAAGTTTTGCGGGTATCAGGTTATAATCGTTGTTATTGTTTAAAATTGAATATGTAATTTCATTCGAATAAGAAACCGCCTGCCAGTACGCGCTCGCGGTTTCTTCGTTATATACGCTTATTTTATAAGCCGATATCGAAGCGGCTGGCGCCATCCAGGAAAAAATCGGCTTCGTGGTCAGTCCGAGCTCGCCGTTAACGGGTTTGCGACCTTTTATAGGCCGTAAAATTTTTATTTCAATATTAGTTTCAACGTCTTTTTTTATTACTACTTTATAGGGCGATATTTTATTTCTTTCACTGAAATTTACTTCGGGCGGATAGCACATAGCGAGCGCTATATCGGCGTAAGCGCCGCCTACGGGTTCGAAGCCGTATGTAGGCGCGAGACTGCCGTCGAAGTCGATAAAAGCGCCGATATAAAATTCTTCGCCGGCGCTAAAGCCGGTTAAGCAAAATTCAGTATTTTTATCGAGCCTGAAGCGTTTAAAAGGCTTTTGCATATCGGCGGTTTTAGATAACACTACCTCGCAAAGCGCCGTTTCGGAGATATCGCCGTATTTATTGATTATTTTAGCGTTAAATACCGCATCGAACCTTACGGCGGTATTAGGAATAAATTCGCCGGTTTCATCAGCTTTAGAGTTTATGCAGCCGGCGGCGAGCCCAATACATGCTATCAGTGAAGTAAATATGATAATTTTAACTTTATCTTTAAATAAAAATTTGCCGCCTATAAAAAAATTCGATAACCTGTAATTATGATTAATTAAATTAAATATAGTCATAATTAGATTATCGAATTTTTTTTGAAAAGAATAAACAATAAACAATGAATAATGATAAAAAAATTAATTGTAAATTGTAAATTGCATATTACAATTGCATATTACAATTGCATATTATAATTACAATTTATTTATAATTATTGATTGCTTTTAATTACCTCGATTTTTTTAGTCAGATCGTCCGGCGTGAGATTTTTCAGTAGCGGCATACCGTTAAATTTGACTACTGAATAATCGACTTTAGTTTTTTCGGTTAAAGCGGAAACGTCGCCGAATTCGATAGCCTCGTCGGCTTCGAGCATAACTTTATCTACGGGCGCTTTTTTCAGGCTTACTTCGACGCGTCCGTCAGTGACTATTACGCCGGTTTTATCGCCGATAAAGCTAAAGACGCCTTTTGTGCCTTTTACGCCGGCTACGGCGGTAGAAGTTTCCATTTCAAATTTACTGTTTTCGCGTTTTGTAACGTCGAAGAATATCGCGCCCTTGATTATTTCGACGACTATGTCGAGCGTGCTTTTTTCGGCCGGCTTTTTGATTTCTTTTAATTTAACGCTGGTATTTTCTTCGATAAATATTTTCACGCCGTCTGAAAAGTCAATTTTTGCGCTTGATTTTTCGCCGGTTTTAACGGTATCTGACATCGAAAATTCGCTGTTGACGGCGGCGGGTTTCCACTCCGCGGCGCCCGCTGTTTGCGATTCGACCGTTCCAGAAACGAAAGTTAATTTAGCCTTTAATTCGGCGTTAGAACTTTCGCCGCAAGCGCTAAGAGTATAAGCGGCAAATATTGCCGCAGTGATAAGAAATAAAAATTTAATTTTTTTCATTGATAGCCACCGGTCCTTTTTTTATTTTATTCGGCAAAGCCGCGTAATGATAAGCCGAGCGCTACGGTGAATGCCTGGCGCTGTTCGTCTGGGCAGTTAAGCGAAGTTAAAAACGGCGATTCGGCAAGATTAACCGTATCTACTTTAAGGTTGTTGGCGTTAAGATAATTTTTCATGAAACCGGCTATATTTTTAGTGCAGGCCAGGCCGCCGGTGAGGACTATTTCTTTTATCTGCTCCGAGTTTTTATCCTGGTAGTCTTTTAAAATACTGATAATTTTATCCAGATAAGGCTCGATTTGGTCTTTGAACGCGCTCAAGTATTTAAGATCGTCGCCGCCGGAAGATGATAGCGAAGAAGCTCCGCCGGAAACGGCGTCGTCGAGTTCGAGCGAGGAGCCGAAATTGGAAGAAGAGCCGCTAAAGCGGCTGCTGGAGCCCGCGTCGATACCGTTTGCGATTTTAAGGTCTTCGGCCGCTTCGACTGAAATACCTAATTGCTGAGCGAGACGGTTGGTGAAAAACGCGCCGCCGTCGTCTTTAATAATGGCGGTATGCCTGAGAGTTCCGTCTTTTAGTACTGATATATTCGTGGTCGTAGCTCCGCCTTCGATAAGGCACGTAGTTCCAACGGCGGCCTGATCTAATTCGAGAGCGTTAATGGCGGCGAGCTGATCGACGTCCATTACAAGGCTGTCAAGATTAATGCCGGCGGTGCGCAGCAGAGACTGGAATTCGGAAACTTTAGATTTTTCGGCGGAAACGTAGAGCACTGGAAAAACCGGACTGCCGTCTGCGCCGGGAACCGGGCCTCTTAAAAGCGAATAATTAATGGCGAATTCATTTAAATTAAATTCGCGCATTTTAACTTCAGCGATGCGCTCGGCTTCTTTGGCGGTTTTTACGATGAATTCCTGCACCATCATTTCGGCGTCCTGGCTGTCGAGGCATGCCACGACTACGCCTGGCTTGATGTTATTTTCAGTAAGAACTCTTCTGATGGCTTCGCGCGCGTCTCCGCTATTTTTAACGCATACCGCTTTTGTTATCTGCGGTCTTCCGCCTCCGCCCATAACCGCGGAAACAACTTTTATCCAGCGGGTGCCGATATCTAGCCCCACTGAAACTTTAGGACCACCAAACAGCGCCATAAAATATCCTCCCGATTAATTTATTTAATTAAAACTAAACTTATGTTTAAACTTTAACTTGATACGACACGGACGGCTAATTTAATTTTACATAACCTTCGTCGTGCATTTGCTTTAAGCAGCGGACTAATTTTTTGCCCGCTCCTTCTGAATTCGCGCTGATCGTTTCAATTTTAGATATTTCGCCGGCGTCTAAAAACATGCCGCCGCATTTCTGGCAATATTCAATCTTAAGGTCGCTCTGTGGAGCGTATTTCATATTGTGCAGCCTGGAGCCGCAGCAGGGGCATATAAAATTAGTCAGTACGGCGCTTCCGGCTACCGCGCGGTAATCGGGGAAATCGGTTTCAAGTTCGGCCGCGCGCGCGGTTTCGCCTTTATCCATCCACATTCCGCGGCATTTATCGCATAAATCGACGGTCACGCCTTCTGATGTGTTAAATGTGTGAAGCGTTTTAGCGAGGCATTTAGGACAGGTGAGCGCGCTTCTTTTATGCAGATTGAAACGCAGGTTCCATACTTCGCGGCTGATGCGAAGTTTGACGTCTTCCAGCTTTTCAGATATCGCTTTTAATTCGCCTACTTCGCCGCCGTCAAACCATACACCGTTGCATGATTCGCAGTAATCGATCATAAGCTCGGAAGAACCGGTGTATTTCATTTCTTTCATGCCGAGGCCGCATTCGGGGCAATTTTTACCGCTCAATTTAGCTTCTTTAGCCAGGCGTGCTATATCGGGTATATCTTTAGCGAAATTAGTAAAATCGCCTACTTCGCCTTTTTCAAACCACACGCCGCCGCACTTTGGGCACGCGTCGACTTCCACATTGGCTGAAATTTTCTGAGCGACAAGATCGCAATCGCTGCAATTAGGACATTTTTTCATTTATAGCGACACCTCATTTTTAAAATTTTGCCTGATTGATTTTTATAAAAAGTTATAATTATTTGCCTGATTTTTTAGGGGCTTTCTGGTTTTCGGCGATCAATTCGCGGATTATCTGTTCATCTACCGGGTGGCCCATGCCTTTTTTCTTGAGCGTATAAAATACTCTGCGAAGGCGCATAAGCCTTCTGGCGGTTTCAGGGTCTTTCTTTTTATTGAATTCGAATTCGGCTATGGGAAGCACTTCTACGAGGTCTTTGTATAATTTTTGTTCTTCGGTTGACAGCCTGTCAATTGAAAATTTTCCATCGGGCGCGGTGCCGGGCGAAGTTTCGGTGATATCTTCGCTGGCGGTTTCCGCCGAGGCTTCGTCTTCGCTTTCGTTTGTAGAGACTACTTTATTGTTTTTATTAACGTCGAATTGATAGTTTTTTACTTCGCCGGTCGCCGCGTCTTCGACTTTTATATTTTTACTCTGTTTTTTACGGCCTGAAAGAACCGTTTCAATTTCGTTGATTACATATATTGCATCTTCGTAATTACCTTCGCGCGCCTGTGTGGCGGATATCATAAGGATATCTTCGAGTTCGGCGCGGGTAGTTTTTGATAACTCGCTTTTTTTCTTGGAAAATAATTTTACCGCTTCGATCATCTGGCGGTCGTATATGGCTTTTAAATCGGCGTCTTCAGCTTTTTTTAAGGACGAATCGCTTTTTTTCGCGTCCGTCTTTTTTTTAGGTTCGGCGCTTTTTTTGGTATCGGTTTTTTTAGTTTTAGGCGCAGTTTTCCTGGCTATTTTTTCTTCGGCGAAAGCGTCGAAATTAAAACCGGCTATAAACGCCGCCGCTACCAGTACCGCTAACAACTTTAAGAATTTGACTTTCATTATTAATCCCCCAAATTTATTATAATATTATTTAATATCGCAAAATAAACATATGACACAATTCTATCACATTGAAAAACAGATGTCAAATTATATATTGAGCCTTTATGATATGACCAGTTTTTATCGGTTAAATTTTATTTAAAACGTATATGCAGGATCGATTCTACTCTTTGGCAAAATAGGTTCCGAGGCTTTTTTGACATATACTTATCTGATAAGTCGCCTCGTCGCGCCAATCGGCCTTTGGATTCAACTTTACCGCCTTTCTAAGCTCGAACTCGCTTTCAGCCCATTTTTCAAGTCTGGCCAGGATATAGCCGTAAACAAAATGTGAATTGGGATCTTTCGGATTGAGCAATATCGAGCTGCGGATAAGTGTGATGGCGTCTTCATATTCTTTGTCGCGCATTTTACCCTTGGCTTTTTCGAGGTCGTTTTCGGCCGAGATCATTTTTAATTCGGCCTGTTCATTATTTAACTCGTCAACCCATTTGTCTACGTCGATTCTTTTGTATTTTTCGAATTCACCGAGTTTAAAAGACGGCGGCGGCGGAAAAAAATCCTTGACGGTTTTTTCGTCAACGCCCAGATAATCGGCGAGCTCGAGGCAGTTCATATATTCTTTCATTGTAATATTCTTCCTTCCGTTTCGATATTTATTGTTTTTAAAGATTTAACGTAATCGACTAAAATATCGTTAATTCTAATTCCGTCGCTGAAGCGTTCGGGCACCGCGGAAAACATGTTAAATCCGTCTCCGCCGGCTGCGGTGAAATCGCTCATGGCGACGGTATATAAGTTATTATCGTTTACCGGCTGGCCGTTTAAAGAAAGTTCGGCGACCGCGCCTTCGTGATATTTGACTTTAACGCCTTTAGATACCTGTAAAAAACAACCGCAGGTGCCCTGCATGCGAGCTTTAGCCACCATAGCAAACGCTTCTCGCAGAGTGGAGCCCTTGATTGTAAGTTTAGTGATGGTATTGCTGAATGGGAAAACCTTCATGCAGTCTTCGATGGTTATTTTACCCGCGGGCAGTCCCGTGCGCACGCCGCCGCCGTTGATTACGGCCATATCAGCTTTTGAATGAAGCAGCATGGCATCGGATATTAAATTGCCGAGATTTGTTTCGTGCATCCTTATAGATTCTTTATCGCCGACTAAAGGCGTGAGCGTTTCGGCTATTATGATGCGCACTTCGCGTATTATTTTTTCGTTATATCTGGCTATTATCTTTTTTACCTGCGGGTCTTCGAGGACTGTTTTATCCATTCTATTAAGCCGTCCGTCAACGAGCCGCCACTTTTTATCGGTTTTCGAATAGGCCATATTGACTTCGCCTACATATTCGCCTTTTTCGAAAGCCTGGTTAATAACGACCTGTTTGCCTTTTGAGGTGCGCATTACTACCGGCGATACAAGCATCGAGTGCGAGTGACCGCCTATTATAAGATCTATTCCGGGCACTAATTCGGCCAGCTCGAGGTCTTCTTTAAGCCCCATGTGGGAAAGAATCAGTATCATATCAACTTCGGGCCGAAGTTTTTTAACGATAGGCGTTATGGCTTCGATCGGATCGTTGACTTTAATATCTTTTAAATTTTTGACGTTTACGAGCGTGAAAAGCTCTTTTGTTAAAACGCCTATGACGGCTATTTTCAATCCATTTATTTCCTTGATGATATATGGTTTGATTTTTTTTGCGGCGTCTTTATAGGTTTTACCGAAAGTCACGTTACAATTGATAATTTCAAAATCGACTTTTTTTAAGGATTCCAGCAGCCATTGAGGTCCTTCGTCGAATTCGTGATTGCCCAGGCACATCGCATCGTATCTGGCGAGGCTCATACATTCGAAGTCGGTAATGCCTTTGAAGAAATTAAAGAACATGGTGCCCTGAAAAACGTCGCCTGCCGAAAGCAATAAAACGTTTTTATCGTTCTTGCGGACCGAATCGACAAAATGAGCAAGACGCGCCAGACCGCCGACTTCTTCGGTTTCGTTGTTATAGCTTACGATATGACTGTCCGCGTGCGCGTGAGTGTCGTTGGTATGCAGCACTTTAATTAATATTTCTTCGGAGCTTAAGGTTTCGTGCGCGTTCGCAGCGGCGCAAAAAAGAAATAAAGTTAAAACCAGCGGCAGGAAAAACAGTGCTCCGCGTGAAAGACGAGCTGATTCATGGAGGCTTTTAGATGATTTTCCGGGCGCTTTACCGGAGCGAAAAAAAATTTGAGATAAGGGTTCGGGTATCGATTGTTGATTTATTTTCATTATAAATCAGACCTTTCTATTTTCATTGAAATTATCGTAATTGATTATTGAAGCATCGACAGATAACGCTCCGCCGAATCTGGAAACAGCGTGAATATATTGGAGCCTTCAGGCAGCAGCATCGATAATTCGCATGCGGCGGCGGCGGCGGCGGCCGAAGAGATTCCGGCGAGAATGCCTTCGCGCTGCGCGAGCATGCGGCAGTATTCAAAGGCGGTTTCATTTTTTATTTTAATAATTTTATTAATAATTGAAGTGTTTAATATTTTAGGGATGAATCCCGCGCCGATGCCCTGTATCTTATGAGCCCCTGCGGCGCCTCCCGATAGAACGGGCGATGCTTCCGGTTCTACGGCGCAGATTATAACGTCCGGGTAATATTGTTTTATGACCTCCGAAACGCCGGTAAGCGTTCCGCCGGTGCCGACGCCGAATACGAGCGCGTCAGGCTTTATCGAATAAAGATTGATAAACTTTAAAAATTCGGGCGCGGTGCCGAGGCGGTGCGCCTCCGGATTGGCGGGATTTTCGAATTGCTGCGGCATGAAATATTTATCGGGCTGCTCCGAGACTATTTGCTGAGCGGTAACTATGGCCCCGCTCATACCTTTAGCGCCTTCGCTGAGTATTATCTGCGCGCCTAAATGTTTGAGAATGCCGCGGCGTTCGATGCTCATGGTATCGGGCATTACCAATTTAATTTTAAGTTTAAGCGCGGCGCAAACCAGGGCGAGGCCTATTCCGGTATTGCCGGAAGTAGGCTCGATGATTATCGTTTCGGGATTGATTTTTTTATCTGCTATGGCGGTTTTTATCATGTGATAGGCGATGCGGTCTTTCACGGAAAAACCCGCGTTGCCCGATTCGATTTTAGCGTAAATATTTCTTTTAGTTACGGCGTTATCGTCATGCTCTTTAAAAACGCGAACAATCGGCGTGCCGCCGATGAGAGATAAAACGGGTGAGTTTAAATTCATTTGTTATACGCCTCGCTATAGTTAGTAATATCCAGCCGCAGCCGCGGTGAATAATAATTTCAGCCGCCAGCGGCCCGCGATTTTACGCCTAAAATATCCAGCCGCTAATAAGTTCTTCCATGGCCGATATGCGCCATTCGCTATCTTTTTTATTAAGGTGGAATATTATAGTTTCGTTATGTGCGCCCGGCTCGCTGAAGCGGACATGCACTTCGCCGGTTATCTCGCTCAGCTTTTGAGCGACGACGTCGATATCTTTATTTTGTATGTGAGCCGACATTTCTTTTAGCGTCATTTCAACGATATTCGGGTCGTTGGCCATTAAATCTTTTATGCTTTTTTTAAGTTCGCTCATTTTAGCGCCGCCGTTTAAAAAACTGTTTTTAATTTCAGCCGGCACGTTGGATAATTTTAAAATTTCAAGAAGCGCGCCGTCGGGCAGCATCGAAATTTTATCGAGTACCGAGCGGGTAAATGGCTGTGAATCGACGTAATTAAGCGCGTCTTTAAAATTGCCAGACTTGACCATTGTAAGAAAGAGAGTGACGCGCGCGTCAGCGGAGCGCGTGTTGATACATGAAAAAGAAAACGCGCACAGGCATAGAAAAATCAATGTAATGAAAACAAACCCGTTTCCGGCCCTGATTCTGGTTTTATACGGCATATATGTTACCTCTTTAAAAATAATGTTGAAATGGCTGCTCGAGTTATGTTAGAATAAGGCGAGTATATCATTTTTTTATAAAAAGGTCAATTAAAATGTGGATTGGCGTCGTAGAAAATTTCCATATTTCCAATAATAAACTTATCGAGCTTGAAAGGCTCGAAAGCCTTATTATGGGGGAATCGGGAGTTAATTCCTATACGCTTCAGCCGTTAGCGCATTATGCCAAATTATTCACGCTTGAAATAGCTCCGGCAAGGCCTGATTCGGCTGTAATATACGACGCGCCGCCAGCGTCGATCGCCGCGCCTTTTTTTTTAACGCCGTCGCGCACCGTTTACGGCGCCGCCGAATTTATAAGGCCGTTCGAAGACGGCGCCCATGCGCATTTATTCGGTTTTTATATAGACGAATCTTTGCGGGGGCGCGGGGCGGCTTCGATGTTTTTAGCGGCCTGTGAAACGCGGCTGCTGGAAGGGTACTCGATCGGAACCATCGATTTGAGCGTTTCAGAGCAAAACGCCCGGGCGCTGGCGTTTTATATTAAAAACGGTTACGGCGCGGCGGAAAAAGTCGAAGATTACTACGGCGCCGGTCGCGGCCGTATTATTATGCGTAAAACTATCAGAGACGTTATTAATGCATAAAATTTATTTAAATGTAAACGGGTTCTTATTTGATTAATTACTTACTGGCTTTATTTATAATATCGGCTGTTATTTATAACCTTTTTTTCTCGCGTAGAAACCGCGTTGAGCTCGAAGGCTGCCGGCGCCTTGACGGGCGGTTCGAAGATCATTGCGCGGCGGGAGATTCAGTCTGCGCCCCGGCGCCCGCCGTTTGTTTTGAAACGCTCGCGGCGTCGGGGTTCGACCGGCTTTGCGCGCTCGGAAAACCCGATTCGCATGAAACTATATTTGTTTTTATAAATAAAAACTACTCGATATATCTTGAAATTTATTATTTAAGCGGTGATATCAAAAATATCGAGCTTATGAGCCAGTTTTATGATTCTAAAATTTATATTACTACCACCGATGCCGAAAAGAAAATAATAGATTCGCACTGGATCGCGGTTGAACACATACCAGTAAAGGCTGACGCGGATCTTTCCGGCGCCGCCGTAAAAAATCTAATCGAATCGCTCATCGAAAAACATACGGCTAAATTGCTCGCCGCTCACGGCGGCTCGACTTCGCCTTATTACGCGACTCCGTCGGGCTACGCCTCCTGTAAAAACTACGTCAACGATATCATGAAACTCGACCGCGCGTCGCTTTTATAAAGCATTAAGCTCCGGCTCGTTTGCGAAGTTGCCGCAAAAAAACTTTCGAAGCGGCGGATTCAGGGTTAAATATTAATTTTAGCCATCATTTCAAGCGCACGGTGCTCTATTTCAGAATTTTTAGGAGCGAACGCGGATGCGAGCTTGAACTCTTCGTAGGCCTCGGATAACATACTTTTTTTAGCGAAGGCGATACCGAGAACGAAATGAGCTTCGGGATCGCTGTTATTAATATTCAGCGCGCGCTTTGCCTCTATTATGGCGTCGTCGAACTGGCGCTGTGAAATAAGCGTGGAGGCTACGGCTATGACCTCTTTTATCTGTTTATAAGAGCTTTCTTCAACGTAAACGGTCATTATGAACTGTCTGTTGATTAATAAAAATTCCTTTGAAAATAGCAACTTATCGTCGCTAACCGAATATATCCGTGCGTTCGTGATAGGAATGAAATCTTTTCTGCTGGTGTCGATATTAAGCATATCAGAAAGCCTGGTGTTTTCGGTAAGGTGTACGTCGCCCACTATGCGGTATTTTTCGGTGACGACCACGACGCCGAGCGGCTCTTTAGGTTTTTTCATTACATTAACTTCTTTGCGTGGTATTTTAAATGCGCTTTTATTATCGTCTGCCAATTTTACCCAACCCCCTGTCTGTAGCTAAATAAATATAGTTTTCATCCGCGGATATAGCGTTTAACTCTAATTCGCGGCCGCTTAATTTTTTGATATTGATATTTTGAAAAGAGTTATCGTTCGAAATTGAAACGTTGTTCGCCGAAATATAATAAATCGTCGATTTATAAGATGATTTCGGTTTATAAATAAATATGTCTTTAATAAAATTGTCGCTGATGGTCGCGGCGCCGGTTATTATATTCTGCCACGCCGCGCCGGTTATTATATTCTGCCACGCCGCGCCGTTGAATTTTGAAACTCCGCCGGATGTGCCGAAATATACTATATTTTCGGAATCGTCAACGGCGAGCTTATGAACGTAATTGTTGACTAAAGAAGAGGTGTGGTCGTCCATTACGATTATTTTTCGGTCCTTGATAAGATTGGCGCCGCTTAATTTAGAAGCCGCCCATAAAGTCGAAGTTTTAGGGCTATATGCCATAGAATTGATGTAGTTGTCCGACAGGCCGTTTTTCTTTGATATCACTTCGAACTTTGTGCCGTCGAAAACCGCTATTCCGCCGCCCCATGTGCCGGCGTAAATTTTTTGACCGTCGGAGCATACCGCGCTTACGTTGTCGGACGGCAGGCCGTCGAGCGAGCAGTACCTGGTGAAATGGCCGTTATGATATTTAAAAAGCCCGGCGTTTTTATTAAACATCGATCCGATCCATAAGGTGTCCGTCGGCTCGTCGTAGTAAAGCGAACTGATAAATTGCGGAGCGACGCCTTCTATTCTGCCGCTGCCTCCGTCGAGTTTGGTAAATACGGAGCCGTCGAATTTCATAACTCCGTCCCAGCTTCCGGTAAACAGGCCGTGCTTGCCGCCGTGGGCGAGCGAAGTTATATAATGGTTGGTCAGGCCGTTGTCTGAATCGTAAAATTCAAATGTATAGCCGGGCGTATCTGGCGGTAAAATCGACTGAGCCGTGACGGTCGCGGCCGTTAAGGCTGAAATGAATAAAACCGCGGCATATAAATAAAAATAGTTATATTTCATAGTTAAAAGCTCGTATTCGCCTTGAGTTGAATCGCGGGCGTCGGTCCGTTCCAGATTATTTCGTAAAAAATAATGCTGCGGTTAAGGTTATCGACCACTACGAACTGGTTTTCTTTATTGACGGAGAAAGCCGAAACGAATTTAGGGCTGAACTGTTCGAGGTTGGTTATTTTAACCGGAAAGATCGGCGTGTCGGGCGCCTGCGTAACGTAGGAAGAAGCGCTCTGGGCAAGTGAAGGCCGGCCCTGATAGATAGTGTTTAAAATTAAGATGACGTAAATAAGAATGATGACGACTAATACCTGAAATATTTTGTTGAAATCCACTTTCATTGTATTTCTCCTTAATTGCGGCTGGATCGATATTATTTTTTGAAACAGCCATTTTAATAGGCGCGTCGTTAATTAAACGCGCCGGGACCAGCCGGCGCGCAAGCCCCCTGTTTTTAAGGGTAAATCCTTTCCATCAGCCGCGGGAACGGTATGCACTCGCGGACATGAGGAACTTTGCATATCCACGAAAGCGTGCGTTCGATGCCGAGGCCGAAGCCGGAATGCGGGACTGAACCGTACTTTCTTAAATCGAGGTACCAGTCGAATATATCGGCCGGCAGCTTGTGCTCGGCGATTTTTTTCAGCAGGTAGTCGATATCGTCGGCGCGCTGGCTGCCGCCTATTATTTCGCCGTAACCTTCAGGCGCTATCAAATCCGCGCAAAGCGCCAGATGAGGCTGCGCGGGGTCGGGCGCCATGTAAAAAGCCTTGCAGGAAGCTGGATAGCGGTGTATAAACACGGGCTTGTCGTGCGCTTCGGAGATGGCGGTTTCATCGGGAGCGCCCATGTCGTTTCCGTATTCGAATGGCAACCCTTTTTCTTTGAGGAATTTGACGGCGTCGTCATAAGATATTCTGTAGAAGGGCGCTTTGATGTTTTCGAGCTTGCTGATATCGCGCTCGAGTATTTCTAAGTGCGGTCTGCATTTTTCGACTACGCGGCCGATAGCGTACGAAACGTAGTTTTCGGCGAGAACCATTATATCATCGAGCGTGGCGTAGGCTACTTCGGGCTCTATCATCCAGAATTCGGTAAGGTGCCGGCGCGTCTTCGATTTTTCGGAGCGGAAAGTAGGGCCCAGACAGTAAACTTTACCCATAGCCATGGCGGCGGCTTCCATATAAAGCTGGCCTGACTGTGACAGATAAGCCTTATCTTCGAAGTATGTCACTTCAAAGAGATTGGTAGTGCCTTCGCAGGCCGACGGCGTAAAAATCGGCGCGTCGATGCAGGTGAAATCGTTATCGTAGAAAAAATCGCGAGTCGCTTTTAAAAATTCGTTTCTGATCTGCATCATCGCCCACTGTTTTGAAGAGCGCAGCCACAGATGACGTTTCGTCATTAAAAAATCGACGCCGTGCTCTTTGGGCTGGATCGGATATTCTTGAGCTATTTGAACCGCGATAACGTTTTTAACGGATATTTCATAACCTAACGGAGCGCGGGCGTCGGCGCGAACCACGCCTTCGATTATTAACGACGATTCCTGCGTCAGCTTCTGAGCGCAGAGTTCAAAAACTTCTTCGGTTACATCGCCTTTAAAAACCGTGGCCTGACACATTTGACTGCCGTCGCGCACCACCAGAAAAGCCAGTTTGCCCTTGTGGCGGCGGTTATAAAGCCACCCTTTTATTCTGACCATTTTAGCTTCATATTTAGAAATGTTTTTTATCAAAATATCGTGTATCGATAGATCGTCTGACAAGAAAATTCCTCCCCGGTATTTATAATTTTGTATATTATTATATCACAAAGCCGCTTTGATATTCAATAAAAAAATAAATGAAAAAATAAATGAGATTTAAAATGCCGTTAATTAAAGTATAAAAATTAAAGTCTTTATTTAACGGAGTATTTGCTTTTGAGCTTCATAATTCTATCGTATGAATTAATAATCGTTAAATATGGAATATCCCCTTTTTTTACGGCTGAAAAAATAGCGGCCACAGCCTTTTCACAGGCGTTTTCATCGAAAAACGCGTTATTGTTGGATATTATAAGCATATCGCATCCGGCGTTTACGGCCCGCACCAACGATTCTTCGTAGCCGTAATGCGCGCTGATGGCCGCCATGTGCATATCGTCGGAGACGACTACCCCGTTAAATCCGAACCGGCCGCGCAGGATGCCTTTAATGTATTTAGAGGAAAGAGTGGCCGGATAAAGCGGGTCTATATTTCGATCGATGATATGGGCGGTCATTACCATATCCATGGCGCCCGTTTTTATAAGCCGCGCATATGGAATAAGCTCGATATCTTTATAGGTGGCGGTGACATCGGCCATGCCAAGATGGCTGTCGGCGCTCGAGCTGCCGTGGCCCGGAAAGTGTTTGAGCGAATTGATTATATCGTATTTTTTATGGCCTTCTATAAAGGCTTTCGCGTGAAGCGCGACCACTTCGGCGCTGTCGGAAAAAGAGCGCTCGATAGCGCCTATTACCGGATTGGCCGGGTTAACGTTGACATCGACTACCGGCGCGAAATTCACGTTGAATCCGAGACCCGATATTTCGACTGCGATGCTTTCGGATACAGAGCGGGTATAGGATAGATCGTTTTTATCGCCCATAGCCTGCGCTGAAGGAAAAGAGGCGAAGCCGTATTCGGGTTTCAGGCGGTTGACCCGGCCTCCTTCGAGATCTACCGATACGAATAGAGGTTTTTTTGAATATTTTTTAAGCGAGGCGATGAGGGCGGCAGTCTGGGCAGCTCCGCTTATATTTCGCGGCGAGCTTTTAGACGGCACGTCGTAGTTGAATAAAATGAGGCCGCCTATGGCGTGAGTTTTCATGGTTTTAACTATCGGCGATTCTTCGCCGGCTTCGGTGCCGCGGAAACCCATTATAAGCATCTGGGAGATTCTATCTTTTAATTCTTCGTCGGAAAGCAGCACGCCGTTGAACGAATCGCCGGCGCACGCGTTTAATTTTAACGCGGCCGCGAGCAAAAACGATATTACGATAATTCTATAAAGCGTTAATTTAAACATGTGACCGCCTTTTTTTAATAGCGCAGTTATTATCAGCCGTGATTTTATTCGGTTACGATACGCGGCAGCGTTTCGTTGATGCGGGTTACGACTTCGTAATTGATGGTGCCGATTTTTGACGCCAGCGTTTCGGCGGAAACCGAATCTTCTCCGTCGGAACCGAGCAGCAGGACCTCGTCTTCGCATTTAACGCCTTCGATATTGGTGACATCGACGATAAACATATTCATGCAGATTCTTCCTAAGACGGGGGCGCGCCTGCCTTTGATAATAACGTATCCGCTGTTTGACAGCTTGCGGTCGTATCCGTCGTAATAGCCGGTTGGAATGATGGCTATTTTGCTATTTTGCGTCACGAAGTCGGAACAGCCGTAGCCTATACACGAGTTGGCCTCGACGGTTTTAACCTGCGCTATAATGGATTTCCATTTCATTACAGGCATCAGATTGAATTCGTTTATCTTGCGCTCGTAAGCCGATATCTTGGTTTCTTTCGAAGGCCAGAGGCCGTAGAGGCCTATTCCGAGTCTTATCATTTCAAAATGGACTTCGTCGAATAAAATAGCGGCGGCAGTGCAGGCGGTATGGCGGTATTTGAAAGCGATCTCCTCGCGGTTGAATAATTCGCAGGCTTCCTTAAAATTTTCGACTTGCTTTTTAGCGTAGGTATGTTCGGTGGTGTCTTCGATATTGGCGTAATGCGTTGAAATACCTTCGACTTCGATATTTTTTTTGCTTTTGACGCGCAGCAGAAAATCGCGCAGGTTCTGCGCTTCGACGCCCTGCCTGTTGAGGCCGGTTTCGACTTTTATATGCACCCGCGCGTTTTTTTTATATTTAGCGGCCGTTTCCTGAAGGCGGTTTATACTTTCGGCGTTATATACCGTTAGTGAAATATCGTGACTGACAGCGTCTTTCAGACGGGCGAGCGGCGTATAGCCGAGAACGAGAACGGGGGTTTTAATCTTTGCCGATCTCAGCCTCAGCGCTTCGTCGAGGCAGTTTACGCCGAAAAAATCAACGCCGTTAACGGCGGCGATCGTCGCCGTTTCGATCAGGCCGTGCCCGTAAGCGTTAGCTTTGACTACCGCCATTATTTTAACGCCCGGTTTTACGCGCGAGCGCATGATATTGATGTTATTGATAAGCGCTTTTTTTGATATTTCGATCCAGCTTATAATTTCGTTTGACATAACTGCTCCGATACTTTTATAAATTTATTATTTATTCGACGGCCAGAATGCCTATCGAATCGCAATATTCTTTGTCACGGCTGTATATAAGCACTATGTTATGTTTGTTTTCGTAGCTGATACAGTCGAAATCATCTATGGCGCAATGTGCGGCGATCTGCGCGAGCATGCGGTTGATGATGCGGTAAATATAAAGCTCGCAGGAGAAAGGTTTCGAACTTTTCGGGTTATAACGGTTTACTTTAAACATCACTAATTCGTTATCGAAACTGAATTTAACGCTTTCGACGGACGAGCCGGTGCCGAAATTATAGTAAAACGAATCGTATTCACGGTTGCTTTTGATATCGTAGAGGCGGAAAAAGCCGTCGGTCGCATCGTAAAAAAAAGCGATGGGGCGCGAAGGATTTGAGGATACAGCGCCGACGGCTTTAAAGCCGTCCGATGAAAAAAGGTTTTTATGAATATCGAAATTACATATTATTTCAACGGTTTCATCGCTCGGTTTAAAAGAGGCGAGTGCGATTTTATTATCTTCGGCGCCGCCGGGGGTTATCTTAAAGTAATTATCGCCATCAGGTTTATGCGCCGAAGTTATAAAGCGGTCNNAGATTGAAGTCTGGCGCCGGGTTTTTCGAGCTTTGCGCCGCCGTCGGACAAACCGAGCGTCGAAGGCGGACTGAGCGTCCATAAATTGAAAGTTTTGTAATCGTCTGAAAGAAGGAGGGCTGAGTGTTTGATAAAAAACTTCGGCGCCGACGCTTCTAAAAGGCTGAAATCGAATATGGCGCCGCTGAAATTAGTTAATTTAACGAAATCGAAATTATAATTGACGCTGTATATATTAATGTTGCCGAAACCCGCTCCCATTAATAAATATGCGAAGGGCTCCGCGGGCGAGCTTAGAGAATGCCTGGCAAGCGCGATTTTTTTATATACCATCGCGCGTGAAAAAGCGTAACGATTAGCGCAGTCGAAATCGTTGATGGTATCCGTTGAAATTTCTATGGATTTTTTTATGGCTTCCGAGGCGTTTAATGACGACAATGAAGGCGCCATGCGTCTTTGATCGCGTTTATCGACGGCGTCACGCGCGCGGAATCCGATTAAGTATTGACGGGTGAGAACGAATATATGTTCGCCCGAATATAATACCCTGAGCGCGGGAGCGCCTAACGGAGTTTTATATACTGGAAACGAGCGTCCGGATAAAAGCGGGCCATAGGAAAAAATATATAAATGCCAGTCGGAGGCAATTACCGCGTGGTATTTTTTTTTGTTTACGGTTAATGGCGCGCTGAATAAAATAACGCCGTCGCAAATCATGTTTTTATGTATGGCGCCGTTTTGCCTTTCGTTTAAATCGGCGCTATTGCATGGCTCAGGCGCGGAGGCCGCCGCCGGTGAATCGAAGCCGTAAGAGCTGATATCGGCGGCGCCGTCGATGAATTGAATTTTATAGCGGTTTCTGGCGCCGTTTGTTGAAACGGCTGAAAAATAGCAATTAAACTCGTCGGCCGATAAAGATTCAGTTATCGCTTTTATTTCGGTTAAATCAATATTTTTTAATTCGAAATTGAAAGTGTTGATTAAGTACAAATTATCGGCACACCTGCCGTCGCCGGCGAAAACGAGCAGTAAAGCGATAACCGCGACGGCCTGAGTGAACCGCTTTAAATAATATGCCGCATTAAATTTCATAAATGACGCTACACCAACTGTTCATTATTATTTTTTTCTGGCGAGAATGACTCCGGTAACCGGCGGCACCGAATAATCGCCTTTAGCGCCGCTTAGTCCGTTAAGATTTACTTCCGTGCCGTTACAGAGGACCTTCCACTCTTTATCGTCGGGCAGATTGAATTTAATCCAGTTATTCTGATCGCCGTTTAAAAGAACCATTATATCGCTGTCTTTTCCGATAAGCTGATAGCCCAGGCCATTATGATTTTCGACCAGCATCCATTTAATTTCACGGTCGTTTAAAGGACGGTCGTTTCTGAACTGCGGATAGCTCTGTCTGATTTTAACTATGCCCGCGAAAAAATCGAAGGCCTTTTTATTTTTTGATTTGAGCTTCCAGTCGATATGATTTATTTCGTTATCCTGATCGTATGAATTATCGTTTCCGAATTTCGTCTTTAAAAATTCCTGGCCTTCGTGAAGCATTGGAACGCCCTGTGATGTGAGCGTAATAAGTCCGGCCAGCATGGCTATTTTAGCGTTGCCGCCGCAGGCGTCCATCATCGTCGCGTTGTCGTGGCACTCGACGAAATTTACGCTTTCGGTGGGTTTACCGGCCCACCAGTAGCAGGTGCCGCATATAAGAGTCATCATATTATCGCGGTTAGCCTTGCCTGAAGCGAAATTTCTGACGTTGATCTTGAAATCGTCGTTCCATTTAGCCCAGCGGGTGTTGCGGAAATCGCCTTTAGACCAGAGATTGCGGTTCCAATCGGCGGCCCACGGTTCGGCTATCAATACTACATTTTTAGGAAGCGTGTTATTAATAGCCATCATGGTGTCTTTATCGATTATAGTCGCCAGATCGAAGCGGAACCCGTCTACTTTATATTCGGTTGCCCAGTACATAAGAGTATCGAGGACATAGCGGCGGCCTAACGCACTTTCAGTGC
>DIVV01000181.1 GCA_002423385.1 bacterium UBP16_UBA6123 | reverse complement strand
TATAATTTGGTGGGATTTTAGGTTATAAACGTAGGTATAAAGTTCATCCTCTGTCTGGGATATGTCTTTTATCTCGTCTTGGCTCTCAGTGACGATCGTGCCGCCTTGAGCGAGCGCGTCGGCTATTTCAGGATCGTTTTCGGTAACGTAAAGATATTCGGAGACGTCTGTTATGTCCTCGCCAAAACGGTAGAGAGCGCCGGGTGCTTCGGCGTTACCGCAGCCAGCCGAAAACGCCAGTAATATTAATAAGAAAAAGAACTTTAACCTCATGTTTCGCCTTCTATAAAGTTGATTTGAAATTAGCCTGCAAATTATTAAAAAGACCAACGCTTTTAATTTTGCTTCAAGCAATCACGAGTCGCTCCATTAATATTAGAATAGCCGCTGAAAAGCTCGACGAACTACTAAGTGACGAACCTTAAAAAATCCCTTGCGGTAAAAATGCCGCAGGGGATTATCTTTTCAGAAAGTATATTAGGCTTTTCTAAATTGTCCCCAATTTAGTCCCCAAAACCATTTTTTTAACTTTTCGCACTTCCCCAAAACACAAAAACCCCAGCCATAGCTGAGGTTTTCATTACGCCCCCAGGCGGACTTGAACCACCGGCACACGGTTTAGGAAACTGTAAAACCCCGTTAAGCATATTCGGTCTGATTTGTAAATAATCAATATTTGCGGTTCTTTTCATTGCCTGGCGTTGGGTTGCTTTAAAAACGATCGAGTCGTTTTTTATAATCTTTGCCACCAATTCTGCCACCAATTTTTTAGCGGATTCTTCAAATGCAACCTTGTTTTAAAACGATTGCAAAAAAAATGCAATAGTTGAATTTTCCGCAAGTCACTTTCTCACGTATATGCGTTTTTTGCCGTCGCCGACGGTCTTTATCATTCCGGCGTCTATCATGGCTTTGAGCAGGACATGCGCCCGCGTCTGGCCGATGCCGAGTATTTTCTCCGTTTCCAGACGGGTGACGCTTCCTTTTTTGGCGATTGAATTCAATATCTTTTTCCACTGCTCATTCATATTGTCGTCCGAATCGGCCTGACGGTCGGAAGCGGCGAAATTCAAGTTAGGAATCGAAATATTGAACGCGTTGTCCGTGGCTTTCAATTTTGGCCCCGCAGGGCTCTCTTCATAATTTTCTATTATTTTTATAATGCCTGTGCCATAAGCCTCGACGAGTTTCAGGCGATAAAAAAGATTCGCCAGTTTTTCATTGCGCGCCTGGGACGCCCCGTTCATTATATCGTCGATGGACAGGCCCGAGACGAGACCACCGAGAGAAACGAATTCAATACGATCTTCGAAAATACTTATAAGCGTGCTGCCGCTGAACGAGTAATCCCTGTGGACGATTGCATTCAACAGAGCCTCGCGGATCGCCACTTCGGGATAATCGCGGCGATCGATACGATCCAGTCCGGAATAGGTCGCATGGATTTTATTGAACATGTTTATGTATTCGTAAGAGTCCTGGAGTTGCCGAAGGATCGAGCCTTCGAATTCCCGCCTGTCTTTGAATTCGCTTTTTCTGGTGCCTTCGAAACAGGCTATTTTTATGGTGTGTGCGCACTGATCGGACAGTAGGAGCCCGAGATTGGTGTAAAGCCCGTCGGCGTTTATAATGCCGAGGGTCTTCATTTGAGTTTTTCCGAAATCTATTTTTCTTTTCGCGAACTCTTTTCCGGCCGCTTCAAATGTCAGTTCCTGGTCCATCGATCGGGCGATTTCGAACCTGTCGCCGTCCGTTTCCTTTATCATTTTCCGGATGGCCTCGTCGGAAGCCGGATTTGAAGATGTGGCGTGCCTGACATATACGCCGGAAGGCTTGAGTCCTTTTTCAGACAGATAATATGGCCGCGCGGTTCCTCTGGCAACCGATATCTCTATGACATTCTTGCTTTCGATACTCTTTATACGGCAGTTTGTAAACATGGTAAGGTCGGGCCGAATGCCGTCCCTGATGACGTGCGTAACTTGCTGAAGGACTTTTTCCGGGTGAGCGACTCCCACGACTTTACCGTCGTCAGATATGCCTATATAAAGATCGCCGCCGTCCGTATTGGCGAAGGCTATGATTTCCTTTTTGATGTCCGGCGTATATTCCCTTTTCAACTCGATGTTTTCGCTCTCGAAATATTTCATGCTCAAACCGCCTTCTCTCTTTCTTTCACTTACTGTCACATTCTATCACATTCTTACACTGAAAGCAAGTGAAAGAATAAAAATATGTGACCGGTTTCTTTTATTTTTAGTCATTTTTAACTTTACGGCGTCGCGGCGGCGTCGGAAAATTTTATCTTATAATGTGGTCGCTTTATCTTCTTTCACCCACTCGACAAGCTGGCAGTCGCGCATTTCGCCTTCGTGCATCTCGTGACCGGGCAGTATCCTGATTTTTTTTAACCCGCACTTTTCGTAGCACGCTATGGCGCGAGCGTTCCGGCATTGCGGGTCCATCGCGACGCGGTCAGCGCCGCATTTGGTCGCAAGATATTGCACGACGCTGGTCACCAGTAACGTTCCGATGCCCCCTGTTCCAGTGGTCAGGTTTGCCGATGAACTGGTCCATTCCGTAGATCGTTTCCTACATATCCTCGTAACTGTATATGCGGCGCTCGTGTTTGCCGACAACGTAAAACTGCGCGTATCCTATCGGGACGCCGTCGTATTCGACGATGCACCGTGTCACTTCGGAACCGTCGTAAAAATTCTCATCGATGTTGTCCATAGTGTGCGGACGGTCGCGGCCCTCGTAATATTCGAGCACGACCGGATCGTTCAGTCATTTATATAAAAAAACTTGTCCGCGGCTTCGAATGTACGAACGGCCAGGCTGCTATTTTGGATAACGATCAAAATCATGTGCTTTCGCGCTTCGCTCAAGATAAAGCGTCCCCGTCTTGAAACTTGACAACTGCTCTTTCCAACATTAATCCAAATTGTTGCAAGAATCAAAATTTAAGTGCCATGATTTATCTGATCACCGGCAAACTGAACTTCGATGATTTATTTGTTACCCACACAATTTGAGAAAGAACCACAAATTTTTACTACTCGAAAACTGTATCAAACTTTGAGCAGATGGAGACTTTTAACTTATTTTGGACAGTAGTGATATTGAATTAATTTTATACATGATAAAGTGCCTTTTAAATCTCCGTTAAAATTATTTTTTTATACTTTTAATAAGTCTGTTGTTTGTAAACTCATATTTTTGTTGTGACCTTAGTATAATTTCAGCATATTTTCATCCTCACACAACTGTCCGGTTTACGGTTCTAGAATCGCCTTTGGATTAAAATATAATAGTTCATAACGGTTTCTATGTAAACGATTTCAAACTCGATTGAATCAAATTTTGTTGAATGAACGCTTCTAAGTGAAAATAAAACCATTTCAAGTCACCATTATAATAATGTAAGTCATTTTCAGTTATTATAGCGTTATTCTTCCACTCATTTTCGTTATGAATTATTTTTTCGGGAGAAAGTAATATTTTTTCTATTTTATCTTTTTCGTCTGCAGTGATATGAACTTCTGCTCCCAATGCTTTTTTAAAGTGGGTAAATATATGAGTCCACTCCAGAAAGTCAAAAAATGGCAAAAATATGCCTGAAAACTATTGAAAAATCGTTACCTGAATTCAAAAAATCGACTATTTGGAATGGACTCATATATTCTCCGCTGCCTGCTTAAACTCTTCCAAATTGCTTTGTGATCTTTTTTTATAGTATCCATCATCAACATCACTCATCACACCATTATATTTTTTGTAAATCATTTGAGCGTTAATAAAATCTGGATACTCTCCAACTCCGGCATGTCCAATTGGAATTAGCTGGCCAAGCGTATCATCGATTATCTGGTCTTTCCAATACAAATCATTATTCATTTTTACTTTAAATTCACTAACCTTATTGACATTAGAATTTATTCCCGAAAAATTTTGATGGGACCACGTGTCAGCATACGAATGTAAAGAAATTCCAAACTTAATAAGTGCGCGACACCGTTCAGCACTGCATTCCGATCTTTTTAATGCATCAATTGCTTCGTTAACAAGTCTAAGAGCCAAATCATTGTTTTTAGTGACTATCCAGTCCTTGTTTCCTAGAATAAAAATATCTGGTATAAAGTGAAATGAAACATAGACCCATTTATGTTCTTCTGAAAACGAAATGTTTTCAAAATATTGCAATAAATTTTTATGTGCCGTTCTAATTAATTGAAACTTGCGGTCGTTATATAATGAAGTTTTTTTTATTTCATCCGGTAAGTCGTTTATGAGCATTTTAATGTTTTCGTCTGCTTCATCTACATATTGTGAAGCGTATGCAATAATTTCTGAATCTATCGTCGAAAAACCTGATAGTTCAGCCAATTTCTTAATTACACCATAATGGAAATCTATTTTCATTTTTAGTCCTCGCTTTCCAAAATTCTTTAATAAATTTTGTCACTATCACTTTATTGGACCAGCAAGTAGACTAACAACTACAAATGCCATTCCAACTAATACAATCCACCAGGATTTTTCTCGCCAATCAGGACGGAACAAACCTAAAAAAAATGTCAAAACAATGATGTCAGCTCCCGCTTGTATACTATAACTATTATTATGATTCATTAGCCAATTCC
The DNA here is from genome assembly GCA_002423385.1 of bacterium UBP16_UBA6123. GTDB lineage: Bacteria > Muiribacteriota > UBA9980 > UBA9980 > UBA9980 > UBA9980. Next base: position 7,309 of record DIVV01000181.1, on the reverse strand, counting down.
AAGGTAGTCCGTAAGTTATAATCTCAAACATCAAAATGATCAGAAGAGAAAGACTAAGGCTTGCCACCAAAGCATACCAATGCTCTTTCCCGTCTGATTTTTGTCTCGCTTCTTTTTCTTTTAAAGCTGTTTTTTCTGCTAATGTCTTTGCCTCCTCGGCCGAGGCTAATTTTATGGCTATCTCCTTGGTCTTGAGATCAAAATCATGTTTTGAATCATTATATTCTTGGACAACTTTCTCTTTTTCTAACAAAAGTTTTTGTGCCATCTCATTATCTTCTGCCATTGATTTTTCATTTATTTCAAGTTTTTTTGAAACTTGTTCTTTCTCGGCACGCAGAGATTCAATGTCCTGCTTCAATGCGACATGTTCTTCAAGAAGGGCCTGATTTTCTGACACAATTGCCAACTCAACTTTCTCTTTAAATTCTGCTTCATTTTCAACGGTTAGGAGACTCTCAATAAGCATACCATTAGAAAGCATTCTGGTCGCAGTTAATTCCGGAAAATCTTTGTATGTTGCAAGAAGGCTTAGCATCTTAGAACAAGCTTTTGATGCATCGCTTCCTATCGTTCTAAACTCTGGTACAGAAAAAGTCTCTGCAAACGATTTGTCAAAATTTCGATTTATAGAAATGAAAGGTCGTAGAAGTTGCCAAAGGATATTTGGAAGTATCACTGATGCAGGTGTTTTATCTTTTCGGCTAGTTTCACTGTCAAATCGATAAAGTGCGTAATCGCATGTTACTAATAGTGCGGCCTCGGTGCTTTCACGCATTGTGCGCACGCTATCTAAAACTTTAACATCGTGAACAATTAAATCATGAAGTTTTTCTTTTGAAATTCGTTTCAAATATTCTTGATATTCAGCTTCAAGCGTAGCGCGTTCGGTTAATCTTTCAGTCAACGGTCTGTAAATGTCAATATTTTTATATTTTAATAATTCTTCAACTTGATTATAAGGTCGCATAAATGATTCAACATCCATACCAATTTCAGCATTTTTTTGATGGTATTTGAGTTCGATGCCTGATACATAGCGTGATGTACCGGCGGCTCTACTTATTGCTCGCGACCAATTTCTGCTCCGAAGGATACCAGCGTAGTATGTTATTGTGTTTTTAAGTTCCAAAATAGTGGCAGCATGACATCTCATTTTTATAGGCAGTTTGTGCTCTACAATTGAGTCAAATAAATGATTCGATACATCAACTAATGGGTGTATGTGAAGGTCGAGGATTCCAAAGAGAAAATTAGTGTCGCAAAACAAATTAATAGAATTTAGTTTATCTCTGAATTGCATTGCCGAGTCTAGAGAAACACCCAATGAAAAGTAGTTTGCCGCCCCATCTGCACATTCAGACATGAACTTAGTTCTATCACGGTTATTGCTTACACTAATCATAAAATCAACTATAGCGCGTTGGGCGTCTTCCTGATGCTTTTTTTCCTCAAACCTTGATTGCACAGACTTTGAAAGAAGAGCTGATAAACTTTTAGAATATTCAAGTGGTATCTCTACGGACGGATCAAGAAAAATCGCCACTTGAATTCCGTGTCGCAAAAAAGCTTTTGCAAGATAATCTATTAGAGTATCCCATAAAATAGTTGTATTAAGATCAGGAAATCGACCATTTATTTCTTCCAACCATCGCGTTTTAACTGATTCCTGCAATTGGAATGCATTATTAATGCGGGCCTTAATTTTTATTCGATTCTCCGAGGTAAGAATATAATTTGTTCCAAAAGGTTGCTGAACATATCCCGAAGACATCAGATGATCCAACGAATTAAGGATTTGGCGATTCGAAACTTCCACTCCAAAAATAGTTTTCAAAATATCTGCCACTTCTTGAACACTGGAAGCTTTTTCTTCTTCAAACGTAACTAAAGTGTTGAGAATTAGTTCGTTAAGACTTTCATCAGAATTCTTTGTCTCAGCAATAGCTATATAGTTACACATCTGCTGAAGTGAATTACCCGAATCACAAAAAGTAATTTTTGTATCCGATGCGAAGGTCATCAGCCCTCCCCCTATTTTTTTATATATTGATGAAAATTTTCCGTTTTGATAGTTATTCTTTTGTTAAAACTTGTTGAAACTTGCTTTGTAAAGTACCATTAATTTTAACATCTACTTTTAAATCATGTTGCTATCAGCATCATCAACAAGTTGAGATGAATATGTGACAATATACGCAGATTTTTTCATCGAACCCAGCTAACCTAGCTAAAATATCAATTATTCCATAACGGAAATCAACTCTCACAGGTCCCCTTTAAAATACTTTTATCAAAACTATTAAATGCTATTATAACATATTTCGAATATAATGAAAAGAGAATTTTTCGAGAACTTATTTAAAAAGTGCATTTGGGATTAACAAATTTAACCTCTTATAAGACTAAACTGGATTGAAAAAGTATTTTTTCGTGCCGGTTGTTATAGTACACTAATCAAAAACATTTGAGTTCGTTTTATTATTATGATCCTGGATACCTCACCGAGCACGCTCGCCCTCTGCCTTAACCCATCCGGCTACACTTTCTTCCGGTGCTATGAGATTCCCACGGCGCAACGCCTCACAGCCGTTTCCCTATAAGGTATCTATACCGTTCAAGAAGCCGAAGACGGCACAGTGCGTCAAGCCCCAAAACTGACGCACTGGTAATCTAAGGGTAAAAATCGGTAATAACGGGAGCTTTAGCAGCAGTGCGTCAAGTGACTCAAAATCTCAAAGACTTTATATATGAGTCCACTCCAGAAAGTCAAAAAATGGCAAAAATATGCCTGAAAACTATTGAAAAATCGTTACCTGAATTCAAAAAATCGACTATTTGGAATGGACTCATATATTATTATACTCTATACACTATACATTAAGTTTGTGTTCTATTTTCTGTTTTATCTTTATATAAGAAAGATAAATCACTTAACACACTAATTCTTTAAAAGTCTTACTATGCAAAGAATATCCAAGTGCATCAACGAGTGTGTATAGCAGTGTGCGAATTAAAATTCAAAACTTAACACACTCGAAAAAGATAACGGCTGCTCTCTCGTATCAAAAAAATACTGACCAGTATAAAGGGCTTCCTCAGTAGGTGGGGGGACATTGTGATGCCCTATAATACATGATTTAAGAGAGAACAAGCGCCGCTTGCCTTTAGCAGGCATTTCACACGAATAGGACAGTGCTAAAGAATATTCGAAAAGAAACTTAAAACTTAAGATCAGATAGTCGATTTAAACGGTATCTTTTTCAGATCGTCAACCAGACTGTGTGAAAACGTTTTTCGGCAATATTACATTAATGGAATTCGTTTTGTGATAACCGTTCGTAAATGGATATTTTCCTAAAATATATTGCATAATGTTAATATACTCGCTGTATATTATAAATTCGGAATAAACCTTGATTTTATTGATCTTTATTTTTTAAAATTTTAGTTATCACACAGTCTGAACGGCCGCATTGAAATCGTTATTCGCTTTAACGATCTTGCGAAATAACTTTATCGCGCCGGAAGTTCCGTGCAGCCAGCCGACAACGTCCGTATGAATTATAGCCTGGAAATCGCGGAGCGTTGTTTCTGCTCCACGGAAAATAAATATTCAGTTATAACCGTTTGGCACGTTTATACGGCGTAGAAAAGCAATCGAGTCTGAGATCTGAGAAAACTCATACTTTGAGTTTGTTTAAACTGCGGACGCCAAGTTGCCTAATTTCACATACGACTGTATCGAATTCACGATAAGTTTTGACGAGTCTAACTAATAATAATTTAGCTTCAGGAACCTCCGTTAGCCATGCAACAATCTCATCGATGTCCGGATCGCAATAATTCTTAACCGCGGATTTCGATTTCAAAGCGTCTTTCGCCCCGTCAGAACCAGTGAGAAGCCATACGGGATCGCAGTAATAATTCGCTACTACTTTTTCAAGAAAATGGGCGTCGGGAATCCGGTGCCCTTTCTCGTAACGATTAATAGTGGCAGGCGTTACTCCCATCGTCTTAGCAAAGACCTTCTGGTTTTGATCTGCCTTCTCTCTTATAATTTTTATTCTGTTACCAATTTTATTATTAATCATTTGTATATTTTCGCTTGATTTTTACTAACTATTCAGTTATAATTTTAATATACCCTATTAAACACAAATGACCGACGATAGCCATTTGGTTATCGCAGGTCAAGTTATTATAGCCTTATTAGGCTTTGTAAATATTTAATTGTAAAGATTATATCATAAAAATCGAAAATAATAAAGACTTTTTTTCTTCATAATAGAATGATCAAGCGGCGTCCTTTGCATAATAAACGGCTTAATACAAATGTTACTTTAAAACGGAGGAAAACATGTACAACGAAATGGCTATATTCGATGACGCAGAAAAACTAAAGAAATCATACGAAAAAAGCGCCGAATCAGCAAACGAAAAAATCGAACAGGAACTTAAAAACAAACTTGTAATAAGCCTTTACGGCCCCGTAAATGCCGGAAAGTCGACATTAATAAACGCTTTATTCGGCAAAAAATTATCTGAAGTCAGCCCCATTCCAGGCTTTACAAAAGAAATAAAAATCTTCAAATTTAATAACGACGTTTTAATCGCCGATACTCCGGGCATTCGCGATATAGATGCTTCTATCGCAGCCAAAGCAGAGGAATTTATTCAAAACGACGCCGACCTTATTCTTTTCTTTGTCCCGAGCATTCCCGGCCTTGACGAACCACTACTGATGAGCTTCAAAAAAATCGCTAAATTGAAAAAGGAATTGTTAAGCCTTTTGTCTATGATCGATACGAAAGACGAAGACGAGGTACCCATACTCGAAAAACATACTTTAGAGCAGCTTTTAAAATACAAGCCGGGCATAAAATTAATAGCCGTTTCCGGCAAGAAAAAAATCAATATAGATATTCTCCAAAATGAAATTATGACAATCCTAGACGAAAAAGGAAAGTCAATTCTATTTGCGAAGGCTAATAAAGACAAATGGCCTGCGGTACAGCACTATATCTTACGTTCTTGCGGCGAAATAGCTGGAATGACGATTTGGGGCAATGAACTCGATCTGGACAGGGTAACGGAAGTGCAACTCGAACTAGTGAAAAAAATCGCCTGTGTTTATAATTTTGAAGTAACGCCTGGCGATCTCGTACACTTTGTAACCGATTTATGCTCTCGCGACCTTACTTTTAAGCTGTATGCCGGAACGCATAAACTACTTACTCCGTATATCAAAAAAATTCCATTCATTGAAAAGGGTTTGACCATAGCACTTCCGGCGGCAGTAACTTACGGCATAGGCTCCGCGGCCAATGCATATTACGCTAGTGGAATGAAGAAAACGGCCGACGAACTTGATCAGATTTTTAGACAGCATGTAATGGAATACGGACAGCAGGATATTGAAAAGGTTAAAAACTGGATTAAGGAAAAAATAATGGAATTTATTAAGTGATGTCAGGAGGACAAAAAAATGAGTTTAATCAATGGAATGGCAAAAATTGTTGCTGCGGTTTTAATATGGATAATTTTCAGAAAACCCACACCCCCTGATCCTAAAACACCAATTGATGATCAAATATTTGAAAATGATGAAGTAAACAAGAAAAAAACTACGGAGCCAAAAGATGAACTATATCGATAACACAAAAAAAGAAATACTGGACTGGGAAAATGAAAAACCTGGATTTTTAGCAAAAATTAGCAAAAAAATATTATCACCCGCACAAGAAATAGTCGGTAACTTAGTTCCAAATGAAGTACTTGAAAAGGTAACTGTAGCTGTCGAGAAAGTGTTATCTGGAATAGCCGGCTTGTCCCCAAATACAATAAATTTGGATGAAATTAATAATAGAGTTGGCACCAATCATGATCACTTCGAAGCTAAACTCAAAGCGATGGATCTGGCGGCAAAGCATTATTGGAATTATCATATTTCTTACGGCATTGGTGAAGGCGCTGCCACAGGGGCTGCTGGTTTACCTGGACTAGCGCTCGACATTCCAGCCTTGTTTGGATTAGCTATTCGTTTAATTCAAGAAATAAGTACATGTTATGGGTATGATATAAATTCTAAAAATGAACAAGTGTACATAATGAATGTGCTCAGCACAGGCGCCACAAGCGATATTGATGTTAAAGCGAGTTTACTGGTTGGGCTAAAAGAGATAGAACAAATTCTTTTAAAAGTAGCATGGAAAAAAATCTATGAGTCATACGCTCAAAACGAATTTAGTAAAAAAACTGCGATAGCTACATTTAGAGAATTTTGTAAGTCTATAGGAATACAGCTTACCAAAAGAAAAGCCTTGCAAATGATAGTGTTAATAGGTGCCGCTGTTGGGGCTACCTTCAATGCAACTTTCATAAATGATGTTGGAAAGGCTGCTTATATGAGCTACAGAAGAAGAAAAATTGCCGAGTTTGAAGGGAATTTAATAGAGTCAAATTAATTTAAACCTATCTGTTTTACCGAAAGGAGTGATTTATGGACGAAAATACCAGCAACTTAACAGAAAGAGAGTCTGAAAGCATTATTACTAAAGCAGGAAAGGCGGCAAAAAAAATAGCGGTAATCGGCGCAGGTATGTCATTTGGAAGTTTTATAGGCAGTGTTGGTGGCGCTGGTACCGGTACAGCTATTGGTATGCTTATTGGTGGCCCACCAGGAGCCGCAGTAGGCTATAGTATAGGGTTTGCGTCCGGAATTTTAGGCGGTTTATATGGCGGAGCTGTAGTAAGTAAAAAAATTGCCCAAAAAATAGACGAACAATAAACAAAAATAGGAGGGATTTATTTATGGGACTCCTTGATAGTTTTTTAACAGGGGCACAAGAAGCAATAGACACGTGGAAAAAAGGAAAGCCTAAACCTGAAGATATTCCTAAAGGCTCAAAAAATGTAGAAAACATTTTAAAAGATAAAAAATAAGTATTAGAATAGGCGCTGAAAAGCTCGACGAACTACTAAGTGACGAACCTTAAAAAATCCCTTGCGGTAAAAATGCCGCAGGGGATTATCTTTTCAGAAAGTATATCAGGCTTTTCTAAATTGTCCCCAATTTAGTCCCCAAAACCATTTTTTTAACTTTTCGCACTTCCCCAAAACACAAAAACCCCAGCCATAGCTGAGGTTTTTTCTTACGCCCCTAGGCGGACTTGAACCACCGGCACACGGTTTAGGAAACCGCTGCTCTATCCAACTGAGCTATAGGGGCATTTTATGGAGTATTATACTTTTTTTTCAGATGTTTGTCAATAAAAAAAGAAAAAAAGGGTGTGCGAAATAAAAATAT
>DIVV01000122.1 GCA_002423385.1 bacterium UBP16_UBA6123 | reverse complement strand
CGCCGTCAATTACCTCGCGCTTCTAGGCTGGGCATACGACGATAAAACGGAATTCTTCACTATAAAAGACCTTATCGATAAATTCAGCCCCGATAAATTCGGAAAAACTCCGGCGGTTTTCGATATCAAAAAACTCGAATATTTCAACCAGGCGCACCTGAAAGTTATGGATTCGCAAGATAAATCCGAACTTATTTACAGTTTCGTTAAAAATTTTATGCCCGATTTTATTATAGAACCGAAATACGATAATATCGGCTATTTTAAAAGCGTAATCGATATAATCGGCGACAGGCTCAAATTGTGCTGCGATATTAAAAATTACGCGCAATTCATGTTCATAGACGATCTGAATTATTCCGACGAATTAATCGCTAAAATCACCGCCGATATAGGCGCGCGGCGCGCGGCGGATGCGCTTGCCGCTATGGCTGATATTTTTGGCGCGGCCGGCACTTACTCGCCTGCCGAACTCGAATCATCGCTCAGAGAAGCGGAAATACAAAATTTAAATTTTTCTAAAAAGGTATTTTTACTTAGAAGCGCCCTCACGGCTCAAAGTATAAGCCCCGGCATTTTCGAGGTTATACTTACCGCGGGCACCGCTCGCTCCGTCGAAAGAATAAAAAAACTATCAGAAGTGCTTATTAACTCGATGACGCCGCAAAATTAGGCGGCATTAATATACACTTTATTGTCGTTAACAAAAGCAAATCATTTATTTAAACTATATACTACATGGAGGATTAACAATGGAATTCAGCGGAGCCCTAACTTCAAAATTAACTATCACGGCATTTCTCACGCTTATTTTCGCGTGCATTTCCATCGGCGGCGCGCTTTGCACGCAATGCTTCGCCGCGGATGAAACAAGCGTTCACCTCACTATTTTACACACCAACGACACTCACGGATTTTTAACGCCGTTTGACACTATGACCGCCAACAGTGTCGGAGGCGCCGCCGGCCGCGCTTCGCTCATTAACGAAATCAGGCGCTCTAACGAAGAAGCCGGCCCTAACCGCCACACGCTTCTTCTCGACGCCGGCGATATACTCGAAAATAACGCGATGTCTAATTTTTTCAAAGGCGAAGCCGATGTCGAATTTATGAATTTGGTCAAATACGACGCGCTATCCTTCGGCAATCACGAGTTCGGCTTCGGTATGGATAATTTTCTCGCGCTGGCTAAAAAAGCTAAATTCCCAGTCTTATGCGCTAATGTTCTCGACGCTAAAAGCGGCGATTATTTATTCAAACCCTATATCATCAAAGAATTCGGTGGAGTCAAAATCGCGATATTCGGACTCACCAGCCATACGCTTTTTTACAATTCAACGGCGGCCGATCTCAAAAAAATTAAATTCGTCGATAAAAACGAAGCCTACGCAAAAATACTGCCGGAAATGAAGGAAAAATCAAATTACATAATATTTCTTTCGCACTTAGGCGTCGAAGAAGACCGCGAATTCGCCAGAACCCACCCGGAAATCGATATAATAATCGGCAGCCATTCGCATACATTCCTCGAACAACCCGAAAAAATCGGAAACATTCACATTTTTCAAGCCGGCAAATACGGCGAATGCCTCGGCCGCATCAATCTAACTTTCAAAAACCGCAAAGTAACGGCCATGACCTCCCGTCTTATCAATATCGCCGACCGCGCCGCGGGCGATCTCGTAAAAAAATATAAAGACATTCTCGATCCTCAGCTCGACGTCAAATTAGGCGATCTGGGCGCAACTCTGGATAATTTAAGCAAATACGAACTGCCGACGCCGCTCTTTGATTTCGTACTCAAAGTATTACATGAACATACCAGAGCCGACTTTTCTATGGAAACCGCCGCTTCAATCACCGGCCGCCTCGACGCCGGCCCCATTCATCTTAGAAATATATTCAAAATAATGCCCTATAATAACTTCGTCGTAATTATCAGCTTAAGCGGCGCTGAAGTCAAAAAACTCATCAACTACAGCGTATCTAAAAAGAAAACTCCATTTTTCATTCAAACACACGGAATTTCATACGAAGAAGTTAACGGCGAAGCGCGCAATATTAAAATTAAAGGCGAAGCTATCGACGATAAGAAAATTTACAGCGCGGCAGCCGATAATTACATGGCATCCGGCGGCGCTGAAGATAATATTATCAAAAATTTAAGCGACGATAAAAAAGTATATTCAGATAAACTGATACGTGACCTGGTTATCGATTACATTAAAACACACGGCAAATTTTAGTTTAAAGGGGTTAATATGCAGACTCAGGATAAATCTCAGCCATCGGACCACGGTTCTTTTTCATATAAAATCGCCGATAAAAGCTCAAAAAACACCGACGGTAAAGAAATATTCTACTCGGAAATATTGATAAGCGGCAAATTGGAATTTTTGACGGGCTTCGAACTAGAAAAAAACTTCTGCGATATTATTGAAGTTAAATCAGACCGGCTGGTCGTCAATTTAAAAGAAGTGACCTTTATAAACAGCCTCGGCCTGAATTTTTTACTCAACGAATACGAAAAATGCCGTAAAAATAATATCAAGTTTTATATATCCAACGCCGGCGATTACGTTATGAAAGTATTCACCATAACCAGACTCGACAGCATCTTCAAGTTATTAAATGACAGCGCCGCCTGCGCGATCGATTAATAAAAGCGGATTATGAACGCAGATAGTTTTTAAGGGAGGGGAAAAAGGTTAGCAACCCTTTCCCCCTCCCTTAAACCCTCCCTCTTTCGGCAAATTGCCTGACGCTTTACTGTCAGTTTGTCGATAGCTTTTTCTGTGTGCCGTTTGTTTTATTTCGTTTTCATTCATCTTTTCTTTTATTCTTTTATTCTTTTATTCTGCAGTTCTGTTCTTTCCTGCCAGCTTGTTTGTTTGCAGGCGCGTGCATGCACGCGCCTGCGGAGCAATAACGATTTAATGCGGCTTAACGTAACGGCTCACGGTATAAACTATCGCAAATCGAGTCTTATTAGTCTAATCAAATTAAATAAACTTTTTCAAACAAGTCAAATAATAATTTTAAGGGCCGTAATAAAGATAGATGTGCTGCCGAGCATTACCGTG
>DIVV01000247.1 GCA_002423385.1 bacterium UBP16_UBA6123 | reverse complement strand
CCATGCATATCGCCGAACGGATATTATTTAACATTCGTCGCCTACGACGGTAAAAAATCCGATATAATGTTTTATAATTTAAAGACGCGCGGCGAAACTAAAGCGGTAATAGACGACGGCTCTTTTAACGACTTCCCGGTATTTTCGCCAGCCTCCGATAAAATAGCCTTTATTTCCAATAAAAGCGGCGCCGATAATATTTACGTCATTAATATCGATAAAAGCGCGCTTAAACAGCTTACCAACACCGCAACCCAGAAATCCCACCTTATATGGGCGCCGCAGAGAAATTCGCTATCCTATCTTGAAAACGGCTCACTGATAAGACTGCCGCTCGAATCGAACCGTAACGAATATAACGATCCGAAAGAAAAAGCGAAGCTGCTTTCCGCCGTCATAGATAAATTGATCCCCAACGTTAAGCCGCTGTGCGATATTTCATCGTTAAAACCCGACGTGATAAATATAAAATTTAAAACGGCGAGCAAAAATTTAGCCGAGGTATTTCAGGAAATAGCGGCGGTTATGATCACGGCCGCGAAGATATTCGAAGAAACCAGCGGCATCGAAAAGATCTGCGTCAACGTTGTATATTTTAACGAACGCATAGAAGTAACGACAATACCTGCTATAGTAAAGCAAAATATAGAAGACGTGAAATTCGTCAATGCCGAACGCATAAAAATATGGCTTAAAAATTCGACGGTTTATATAAACGAAAAAGTGAAAACTTTCGAATAAACCCTTCACGGTAAAGCGGCTTTTAAACCGTTTTGCCCCCGTTTGCGGCGGATTCATTTTTGCCGCCGCCGACGCATTCGGACGGCGCCGTTGACTGGCCGCTTTTATCCAGCATAAAGTTTACCATAACGGGAAAAGCGATAAAACTCAATAAAACAAAGCCTACGAATAACATAATACTGATAGCCGAAGGCTGTGCGTTTTTATAAACGAGCGATTCAGCATTTGTTGCCGCTATTATTATAAAATTATTAACGAAATGGGCGAGCATAGGCGGAATTATCGAGCCGGTCCTTATTTTAAGCAGACTCAGAAAAAAGCCTATAATAGCGGTAGGAACGAAGCGGTGAAGCGAAAAATGAAAAACGCCGAATAGCAAACCGCAAATAACGGCCGAGCCGAAGGCGCTGTATTTTTTTACAAGCGTGTTTAAAACCATACCGCGAAACATAACTTCTTCGCACAGCGCGGGCAATAAAGCCGCGATAACGGCTATGACAAAGAATTCTAACGGCGAATTCGCGCTCATCACGCCCTGAAGCTCTTTAAGCATCTGCTGCGGCGGGCTGAATACTAACGATTGAAAAAAAGTGACCAGAGTGGTAAAACCGAAACAGCACAGGGCGGCTAAAATCGAAAGCCCCAGAACCTTAAATCCGGTCATTTTAAATTCTATGGTTTTTAAAAAATCGCCGAATAGAAGTTTGATAAATATAAACGAAGGCAGAAAAATAAAGAAAATTTCGGTTATTAATAGCCCGGTTTTAATTTCGAAAAACATCTGAACGAAAGAGCCGGCATAATACAACAACACGAGCTGAAAAACGAAAAATAAATTTAAAAGGTTTAATTCCTGATTTATTTTCAGCGTTTTATAATTCCAGAAATATAAGACGTTTATATCTTCTGATGGCCTGAACAATATATTTTCAGAGGCGAAAGTTTTAGCGGCCGCAATAAGCGTCAATATGGATAATGCGAAATTTAGCGTAAAAGTTATCGCGGCGTGCGAAAGCTGATAATTTGAAACGAGCATGCCCTTTAAAAGTAAAGTAAGATTCACTACCGGAATAAATGAATTGGAAAAATTAAGCGAATAGCCCGGCAGAAGCGAAACCATCGGCGGCAACATAAATATGAGTAAAATAGGCGTCATATAATTTTGCGCTTCCTTGAAATTGCGCGCGAAAATCGCCACCTGCATCATAAGCGCCGACATTATACACGCGATAGGCGCCATGAATATAAATATAGCTATTATCGAATACGGCGATACCGAAAAATTGATCAAATCAAGCGCGCGCGAAGAAGCCGAAATTTTTTGTATTATAAAGTAACCGTGAGTTACGGTAAGCGAAATGCTCAAAAGGTTTATAACGATTGAAAACATCGTTAAACAGAAAACCGCCAGAAATTTAGCGAACATTATATCCAGCGCGCTCGCCGGAGCCAGAAGAAGAGTTTCCAGCGTGCCGCGCTCTTTTTCCATCGCGGTCACATCAATTGCCGGATAAAAAGATCCGAGCGTCGCAAACATGATTATGACCAGTGGAAGAATGCGCGCCAGAAAGGAATCGCCCATCTGCGAAGGCGTGGCGATATTAACGCCGTTTATATCGAATGGATAAACCATCGCCTCATCTATTTTCAGCGATTCCAGATTGCGCTCGACTATTTTTTCACGAAAACCATCGATAGCACGATTTATTTCACCTCGAGCAAAACCGGATTTATCGTTTGAAAGATCGTATTTTAAAGTTATCTCCGAACTTTTTCCGCTTTTGATTTTTTCGCCGAAATTATCCGCCAGCTCTATATAAACCGACAGAGTTTTCTTCGCTACCGCGCTACGTATTTCGGCGGTGTCCATGACCGCGAATTTTATATTGTATTTATTTTTTCCCTTATCGAAATAATTACGAAGCGCGCCCGTAAAATCAGCTTCATCACGGTTTATAACGATATTAGTGCTCGCGCGTTTCATATTATCGGATGATTTAATGAACATATACGCCGAAGTTACGCTTATCAGCGGATATATGATTATTGGCAGCAGAACCATCATAAATAAAGTCGTCCTGTCGCGAAGCAAATATATCAACTCGTGACGAAATATTATATATATTTTTTTAAAATTAAAGCCGTAATTCATATTTTAATGCTCTTCCAGCCCGCCGCAGGGCTCCTGCGCTCCTATCAAGTTTATAAACAGATCTTCGAGCGAGGGCGAAAACATCGAATATTTATTTTTCAATTCGTTTATACGCCCCGATTCGATAATATTGCCTTTATGTAATATTATTAAATTTTCACATAGTTTTTCGGCGAGATTCATATCATGCGTCGAAAAAATTACGCATTTTTTAATTTCTGAAAGGTATTTAATAAACCTGATCACTATTCTTGAACTCATAACATCGAGACCCTCGGTAATTTCATCGAAAACAAAAATTTCAGGCTCGTGCAGAAGACAACGCGCTATATTGACCCGCTGGCGCTGCCCGAACGAAAGCGTTTCATTTTTTTTATCTATAAAATCACGCATTTCAAATAAATCCGAAAGCTCCGATATGCGCCGCGTAATTTTATCGTCGCTAAGATCGAAAAGACGCCCGAAATAAAATAATGTCTCGCGCGGGGAAAGTCTTGAATAAAGCCCGGTGGTGGCCGATAAAAAGCCGATCCTGCTTTTAGCGGCAGTAGCGTTGTTTTTAACGGATGCGCCGAAGATCAAAATTTCTCCCGTATCCGGCTTTATTACATTGGATATAATTCTTAAAAGAGTAGTTTTTCCGGCGCCGTTAGGGCCTATAAGCCCGTAAACGCCGCTGGTTTTAAACTCATACGATACGCCGCGCAGCGCGCGGTATTGCGAAACGCTTCCCTCAGCATAGGTTTTTGATACGTTTATTATATTAAGAGGCGGCGCGCCGCCGTTAAAAATATTGTCCGTCTGCATAACTGGTAATTCTATCATAAAAAAAATTATCTATCAATATAATTCGATAATTGGTTTGATAATTTTTATAAATCTTTACTCTTTTTATCAAATTCGCCTTTCGTTCAAAATGCCGTTTAAGAACGCGACGGGGGAAAAGAA
>DIVV01000237.1 GCA_002423385.1 bacterium UBP16_UBA6123 | reverse complement strand
CCATTAATAAAATGGTAAATTCGAAAAAGTACGACGAAGCGGTCGTTGTGGCTTCCGGGAAGCAGCCTGTAGCAGGCGAAGACGGCTATATCAAGTGGAATTTCGAAACCGAATCTAAAAAAATTGAAATTGAAATCGACGATAAAGGCAATGTCGATTACCATAAAATTTTAAAGATAAATACCGTTAACGCGGGAGAAATCATCGGCGAAAAAATTGATCCGGTGCCGGGCGTCGACGGTTTTAATGTTTTTAACGAACCTATTAAGGCTAAAGTTCCCAAAGACGCTAAAATGGTCAAGGGAAAAAACGCGGATATCACCGCTGACGGTTATTTTTTTCAGGCGATTATCAGCGGCCAGCTTATTATTAAAAATGGCGTTCCGACGATTGTTCCGCTTTTCGAGGTTAAGGGCGACGTTGATTATTCCACGGGTAATATCGAATTCAACGGATCGGTAGTCGTTCACGGTACGGTGCTTGACGGTTTTATAGTTAAATCGGAGGGCAATATCGAAATTAAAAAAACAGTTAACGCGGCGATCCTGGAGGCAAAAGGCAATGTAATACTTGCCGGCGGGTTTATCGGTAAAGACAGCGGCTCGATAAAAGCGGGCGGTAAAATAGGCGCAAAATTCATTCAGGGCGGCGTTATATACTCCGAAGACGAGGTAATAGTCGAAAATAATATAGTGCATTCCAACGTAACTTCGGGCAAGCAGGTTGTCGTTAAGGGTAAAAAAGCCGCGATAGTAGGCGGAAAGATATTTGCCTCCGAATACGTCGAGGCTCAAACCATAGGCGCGCCAGCAGGCACGCGAACTCAGATCGATGTCGGTGTCGATATATTGAAAGAACAGGAAATACAGCGCATCGACGCTGAAATAGTTCAAACCGTCGATTATATAAAAAAAATAGTTATTTCCATCGACACTCTTAACAATTTGAAATATAAAAATCCTCAAAAATTTTCAGATGCTCAGGAACAAATTTTGCAAAAAAGTATCGCCACTAAAGAAACACTGGCGGTGAGGCAGACCGAGCTCGAAGAACAGAAAACGACTCTTTGCAATGAAATCGTCGGAAGCCAGAAAGGCAAAGTAGTGGCGCTTAATTCTTTCTTCCCGGGCGTTTTCATAACTATAAGAAAGCATTTTAAATACGATATTAAAGATAGCGTAAAATGTTCGGCTATCGGCATATCGGACGGCGATATAAGAATACTGCCCATTTAAAAGCGAAAAAACTGACTTTCAGGAGGTGGCGATATGACTATCAGGCCAATTGATATGCAGGTTAACGTTATGAAAGAGGGCGATCAGGCTAAAAACGCCGAAAAAGATAAAATTCAACAGGACGGTCAGTCCAGATTCGGCGCCACGATACAAAAAGAGCAGGATGAAAAAAAAGAAAAAATCCAGGAATTCGAAAATGCCTCTTTTAACAACATTGACGAGCGCAAACGCGGAAAAGGCAATCAGGGCGGCGAAAATCAAAAAGGCGAGCCCAGGGAAAACGCGAATAAAAAAGACCACGTAGATGTAAAGGATCCCAACCGCGGCAATTTAATCGATATCAAATCATAAAATTCTTTTAATTTTTAAATATTATAAAAAAACTGTAACCGCAGTATTTTTTAGGGTGAATATTTTAAATAATCTTATTCAGTCAAATTTTCGTGAAATTATATCTTTAAAATCTTATTTTATAAACTTATAAAGCGGTGATGTAATATGAAGCTGAAAAACATGCGTTTGGTTAAAATTTTTGTTTTCGCGATATTTTCTCTTGGTTTTTTCATTCCGGCGGCGTCTGTACATGCGGAATCGGAATCCGCTTCTTCTTCTTCGCAGGACATCGCGGCAAAAAGCGAAGCGGCCGCGCTGAACGAAGCGGCTTTAAAATTAGCCGCATCGCGTAATTATGAAGCCGCCGTTGAAAAACTTGAAGAAGCGGCTGCTATGGCTCCCGATAATAAAACCATCAAAAACAATCTCTATTTAATTATTAACAGTTACGCGGTTTCGGTATCTAAATCCGATCCCCGCCTTGCCGCCGAATTGTACGAAAAGAGTGCGGCGGCCGAAGATGCTCCGTACAATATTTATATGAACTACGGCGTTTTTCTTTCGAATAACGCCCGTTACGAAGAGGCCGGCGTTATGCTTGATAAAGCCCTCGGTATGGAAAAATTCGAAAAAAATGACGAAGTTAATATTCGCGTTAATCTCGGTATGGTTTATTTTAAACGCGGCTTTTTTGACGAGGCGATCGTAGTGCTCGAGCCGGCCGCCGAAAATTTTAAAAGCGCGGAAGCTTATTACTTAAAAGGCCGTATCTGCTACACTCAGGGCAAATTCGACGAAGCCGTCGATAACCTCGAGGCTTCCGTCAAATACGGGAAAAATGGCGAATATTCAAAAGCCGCCGCGGAGCTGCTTAAAAAAGTTAAAAAAGAAGCGAAGGTCGAAGGTAATTTCCAGTCGCAGAGCCTCTACCATTTTAAGATTCAGTTCGACGGCGAAAAGCGCAGCGACGTTAAAGTCGATAAAGTGGCGCAATTTTTAGAGGAGGCTTATAATGAGGTCGGTTCGTATTTCAATCACTATCCCGAAGCGCCGACTCAGGTTATAATCTATTCAAAAAGTCAGTTCAAACAGGCTTCCGATTCTCCTGTATGGGTTGCCGGCCTTTATGACGGCAAAATACGCCTGCCGCTTAACGATATTTTAACTAACGCGGACGAATTAAAAAAACTCATATTGCATGAATATACGCATGCCGTAATATTCAATCTCAGTCGGGGATACTGTCCTGTGTGGCTTAACGAAGGTTTCGCCCAAACTCTCGAGGGCGAGGGTATAAGCGAAAAGCAAACCGCTAATTTAAAAAAACAGATAGCTAAAAAGCAGATATTTGACATGAAAAGTTTAGAAGGCTCTTTTATGGGAATCACGCCCGAATCCTCGGTGGTACTTGCTTACGATCAATCATTAAGCTTCACCGGATTTTTAATTGAAAAGATCGGGCAGTCGCAGCTCGTTGAAATACTTCCCGAATTTTCGCATGGTAAATCCATGCAGCAGATATTCGAAGAAAATTTTTATTCGTCTTACGAAAAACTTCAGGCTGAATGGTATGAAAGCATATCCAAATAAAATAAACGCGGTACAAATTTAATTAAGCGGACGGGGTAAAAAGAAAATATAGAGTAAACAAATTGAAAATAGAGAGGAATGGTTAATATCACTTACAGTTATAATTTTGAATCAGTATTATTTGAAACTGTAAAATTAGGCGGAGCGCCTGTATTAATGGCGTTTAAAGATGATAAACGCGCCGCTTCTAAAAACGGCGTCGTTATCTTTTATCACGGTCATGGCGTCTGCAAGGAAGAAAATCAAAAAGAGCTCGTCAGTATGGCTAACGCCGGGATGCTCGCGGTTGGCGTCGATAATTACGGCCACGGTGAAAGGCGCTATAAAGATTTCGATAAGCGTTTCGTTTATGGCGCAAAAAATTTCGATAAAGAATTGTATATTGCCATCGATAAATCGGCCGATGAAATAAGCCTTATTATCGACGAACTTATAGCCAATCATGGTATTTACGCTAACAAAATAGGCGTTTGCGGCATTTCGATGGGCGGACACATAGCTTACGCGGCGGCGCTGCGCGATAAAAGAATAAAAGCCGCGGCGCCAATTCTTGGAACGCCATGCTGGAAGGCGCTTGTAGAAAAATCGCCGTTCGATCGAGCTTCCGAGTTTTTTCCGTGCGCCATATTATCCCAAAATGGCGGTGCGGACGATATAGTGCCGCCAGACGGCGCGCGCGCGTTTCACGCCGAATTAAAGAAATATTACGGCGTTATTCCAGAGCGTGAAATGTATATCGAATTCGACGGCGCGGGTCACGCCGTCCCGGAGCAGGATTGGTATATGCTGTGGGACAATGTTATCAGTTGGTTCGACAGGTTTTTAATAAGCGCGTAGGCGGCGGCAGGAGTGGAGAGTTGAGAACGGAGAGCGGAGAGTGGAGAACGGAGAGTTTAAGGACTAAATAAAAATATAAAAAGGCTGTATTCCAATTTACATACCGGACTCTTAACCGAAGAAAATCCTGATCTTTATAATAAAAAAACAAATAGTTATAAAAACAAATGTCGTCAAAACTCTTCGCAGGCGGCATTTTTTTTATAGTCGTGAATTAAATAAAAAGGTTTATAAATTTTTTAAAAAATAAAATAAAAAAAGCTTGACACAGAAAACGAGCTGTGTTACAATAGCTTCACAACAGAAAACAAGCGAACATTTAGTAAAAGAAAAAAGTTAAAATTATTTTAAAAAGTTCTTGACATGCTAAAAAAACTGTGCTATAATAAAATGATTTAAACTTTGAGCTAAGTTTTGTTGTCTTTAAAAACTGAAAACTTGAATGAAGGCGAACAAGCCGGGGCCGAAGGTCCGGGCAAGCAAGCCGGAGTGAAAAGGCGAAGTTTAAAGAAAAAAAAGGATTGTTTTTTAAAAATTGAATAACAAGTTTATACTCGATAAAAGCCAAGTTAATTTCTAAAGAATTAATAAGGTCGCCTGAATCAAAATTTGAATTAATTATTTAATTTAAATAAATTAAC
>DIVV01000176.1 GCA_002423385.1 bacterium UBP16_UBA6123 | reverse complement strand
TCTTTTCCCCCGTCGCGGTCTTATACGGTTTATACGGTCATGTGTGTTTTAATGTGGCGGCAAATTATCTATTCGCGGTTCCTGACGACTAATAACTAATAACTAACGACTGCGAGGTAAGTTATTGTATATTTTGTATTTGTTCGCGGATTTTTTCGATTTCCGATTTAACTTCTATGGCTATTTTAGTTATATCGGTAAGGTTGGTTTTATTTGAAAGCGTCGTTATCTCGCGAAATAGTTCCTGGCAAAGAAAATCCATCTTACGTCCTATGGTAGGGTCTTTGTCATTTCCTTTAAGCAGAGTGTCGAAATGTTTGATATGCGTTAAAAAACGGTCGATTTCTTCGGTGATGTCGCTTTTATCGGCCATCATAACTATTTCCTGATTGAGCCTGTCATCGCTTATTTCCATATTTAATTTAGCGTTTTTCAAAAAATTATCGATTCTGTCTCTCAATTTTTCGTAATAGACGTCTTTGACTTCTTTACGGAATTTAGCTATTTTATTGATAAGCGTTCCCAGGGCTTTAAGGCGGGCTCCGACTATTTTAGCCAGTCTGGCGCCTTCCGTGGCGCGGAATTTGTTTAAAGCCTCTATAGCCTCGATTACCAGATTGATAACCATGTCTTTATCTGGCGTGGTTTCGTTATCGACTATATTGATAACGCCGTTCTGGCGCATTATCATTTCGATGTTAGGCTCGTATTTTAATTTCAAATGTTTGGCAGTCTTTGCAAAAGCGTCGTTATAAGCCGCCGCCGCCGCCATATCCACTTCGAATAACTTATTTTTTTTACAAGCCGCTCCGGCTTTTTTGATATTATATGAAAGCCTGATGCTGCCCCTTTGAAGGCGTGATCTTAACGTTTCGCCGATCTGGTGCTCGAAATTTTCGATATCGCGTGTTAAAGCGAGTTTGATATCGATATATTTGTGGTTTAGAGTTTTAATTTCAACCGTATGTTCCATGCCGCTCATATTTTCGGTAACGCGGGCGTAGCCGGTCATGCTGTATATCATTTGTTCTCCTTATATTCGCCGTTTATGATGAAAGATTAGCCGTCATGGCTTTTTTAATGTCTTCGAGAGCGTTTTCGATTTCGAGTTCGAGCGCTTTAACTTTTGATATGAAATTAGCCTTTATTTCAGGATTATCCCAGGTGCCTGAAAGATTAAGGCGCGCTACCGCTATCGAGCTTACCGCTCCCGCGTAACAGTTGAAAAGCCCCGTCAATGAATCTGAAACCGCCTTTTTATTGGCGATTTCGACGAGCTTTAAAATGATCGAGGAGGCGGCAATGGCAGTTTCGGCTATTTTAACCGGAACTTCGGTCGATTTAACCGTTGCGGTAAATATAGCTTTTTTTCTGGCCTCTTTTTCAGGGTCGCTCTCTTTTTTCATCTTGAAAGCGGCCACTACAGAGTCGTAAGCGTCTTTATCGAGGTCCATTAAAACCATCGCTTCTTTTTTGATCTCTTCGAGCTCGACGACGATTTTGTGAACTTCGTTTTGAACGCCCGCGAATTTTTCTTTACCAAGCGTAACATTGGCCATTAAAAGCGCGCACGAGCAGCCAGCGGCCACGTTGAGCGCCGCTACCGAGCCGCCGCCCGGCGTAGGATCGCTGCTTGCCACCCTGTCAAAAAATTCCCTTATCTTTAGTTCTGAAAACATTTATAATCATCCTTTCTATTATCGTAGAGGTTTTTTATTTATCGTCTTTGCCGCCGAAGAGTGTTTTAATTAAAATATAGGCGATTAATATAACGAATCCTATCTTTAAAAAACTTTTGAAAGATTCGCCGCAGGCGTCATTTTCATTAGCGCGCGAAGAACAGCAGGATTTTTCTTCTTCGATTAAACCTTCGCTGGTGTACGAACATTCATTACAGCACGAACATGCGTTTTCGGCTTCTTCTTTTAAAATAACCTCTCTTAATACGTCATATTCCACTTTGCTGTGGTGACGCGGGTCCATCGGAACGTTAGCGGTGATTTCGAGCTTGTCGTAGGGAACGTTTTCGTTTTTAAGTATTTCGGCTAACTTTTTGAGTATTTCTTCTCTGCTTTCTTTCGGCTCTTCAACGAGCATTACAAGCGCGTAGGCTTTTTCGCCTAATTTATCGTCGGGAATTCCCACGTAGGCCGACTGTTTAACGTCGGGGTGTTTTTTGAGAAGTATTTCTACTTTGACGGGAAATAAAAGTTTTCCGTCGCGCGCGATGGCGTTATGAACGCGTCCTACGAGCCATACGTTTTTATTTTCGTCGATGCGCGCCAGATCGCCCGTTCTGTGCCAGACTTTGCCGTCGGCTTCGATTATCTTGGTTTTAGCCACCGCGTCGGTGTTATTGTAGTATGATTTGCATACGTGAAGGCCCGCGACGGCGAGTTCGCCGACTTCGCCGGCGCCGACGATAAGAGTGTCCCAGTTGTTATTTACCAGGGTGACGGGGTTTTTATTGATCTTTAAAAGTTTATATTCGAGGCCTTCGGCAAAATGTCCGACGTTTACGCCGTCAACTCCGGCTTTGCCGCCGTCTTTTGGAAATAAAATATCTTTAGCTTCGATATGCGCGATAGGCTCGACTTCGGTCGAACCGTACAATACCCATACTTCGGCGTTAGGAACGGCTTTTCTGAATAATTCAAGCGTGTCGTTAGATATAGGCGCGCCGCCCGTGATAACCCGCCTGATTTTAGGCATCGTTATTTTGTTATCGTCGCAGAATTTGGCTATATTGACTATCATCGAAGGAGAAAGCGTCGCGCAGGTAATTCCGCAGGATCTAACCTGAGAAACCAGCATCAGCGGATCTTTTTCACCCGGCCTTCCTATGTCGGTGATAGGAATTACGGTATTGACGCCGGCGGCTATATTATTAAGCGAGAATATAGGAAATGCCGGAACGTCGATATCGCTCGCATTATAAGGAATACATTCATCGAGGGCGAGATGCTGGGCCACTAAAAAGCGGTGCGTGCGATTTGCGCCCTTGGGAACGCCGGAACTGCCAGTGGTGAAGGTTACAAGCGCCGTTTCTTCGCCCTCTACCGCTTCGATATCGTTAAGCGGCGCGGATTTGGATATTTCTTCGAGCGTCGCGGTGTAGTTAGCGGTATCCGCATGCGGGCCGGCTATTATTTTAATGGGGATTTCATTTAATTCGGGCACCGCGGCGCAAAGTTGAAAGGCCATTTCAAAACTTATCATCGCCGTGGGATTAACGACCTTCGCGCTTACGCCGAGCTGGTCGCGGCGCGCCCATGAATCTAAAAATACCGCGCGGGCGCCTATCATCATAATAGCCGACATTGCCTGATAAAGATATAAAGACATGGGCAGAAATAAAATAACGCAGTCGCCGTGCTTGATGCCCGCTTTTTTTAACCCGGTCGCCGTGCGCGCTATCACATCGTAAAAATTTTTGAAATTAATCGATTGGTTCGGTATATTTTCAATGATAGCGTTTTTATCCCATTCGCCTTTGAATGTTGGATCAGTCCACTGCAGGGCTATTTTATCCGGTTTTTTCTTCGCGTTTTCTTTGAGAAGGCATACCACGTTGTTTTTGTAATTGACGCCGTCGTAAAAACCCGTTTTCTGGTTGTGAAGTTTATCGAATGTTATCATTTAATACTCTCCTTTATTTATTTATGAGTTCATTAAAATTACTCAAC
>DIVV01000112.1 GCA_002423385.1 bacterium UBP16_UBA6123 | reverse complement strand
AATATATTTTTATTTCGCACACCCTCTTTTATCTATTATGTGGAAAAAAATAATGAATTGTGGTAAAATGTATCAGGCACGCGATGTCGTGTAATTTTTTAAGAAATTTTTCTGGTTTAAGGAAGGCGATATTATAATGAAAATGAAAGATTTTTATAGCATTCTTGGCGTGTCTCAGGATGCCTCTAAAGAAGATATTAAAAAAGCCTATAAAAATCTGGCTAAAAAATATCATCCCGACGTTAATAGCGGTAATAAAGCCGCCGTCGATAAATTCAAGGAAGTGACCGAGGCCTATGAAGTGCTTTCCGACGATGAAAAGCGCTCTAAGTACGACCGGCTTAAAAGTAGCGGTTTTTCGGGCTACGGAAACGGTAATTTCGATTTTTCGGGTATGGGCGGCCAAAATTCAGGCGGCGTCGATGTCGAAGATATTCTGGCTTCGATATTCGGAGGCGGCGCCAGAGGAAAGCAGACCGGCGGCGGATTCGGCGATATTTTCGAGAGTTTTTTCGACCGCGGCGGGTCCGCCGGAGCGCGCGGCTCTTCTGAAAGGCCTTCGCGCGGAGAAGATATCGAGGTAAAACTCGATTTAACTCTTAAACAGGCCGCGGGCGGCGGCAGTCTCAAACTTAAAGTCAATCGCCGCGATTTATGCTCTTTTTGCTCCGGCGAAGGCGGTTCGGGTAATACGGCCTGCCATTCGTGCCGCGGCACCGGTTCAATATCTCGCAGCCAGGGCGGATACGCTATCAGCCAGCCGTGCCCGCAATGCGCCGGACGCGGAAAAATAAAAACCAATATATGCTCTAACTGCGCCGGTAAAGGTTTTATCAATAATATCAAACAGATCAAAGTTAATATACCCGAAGGCGTCGCCGATGGCCAGCTTATCAGAATACCCGGCGAAGGCCACGCCGGCGCGCTTAACACGCCGCGCGGCAATATTATAATAACCGTCCGCGTTAAAAACGATGAACAATTTACCCGCCAGGGCGACGATCTTTATTACGAGCTGTCGCTTAAATTTAGCGAAGCCGCTCTGGGGGCCGTTAAAATGGTCCCGACTATCCGCGGCAGCGCTAAAGTCAATATTCCCGCAGGAGCTAAAAGCGGTTCTAAACTTAAATTAAAAGGACAGGGAATTAAAAACGATAAAACCGGCGCGGCCGGCGATCAAATTATTACCATTAAAATAGACGTGCCGTCCGAATTA
Organism: bacterium UBP16_UBA6123; assembly: GCA_002423385.1. Classification (GTDB taxonomy): domain Bacteria; phylum Muiribacteriota; class UBA9980; order UBA9980; family UBA9980; genus UBA9980. The sequence continues at coordinate 1,532 of DIVV01000112.1, read as the reverse complement.
AGCGAAGAGGCTAAAAAATTATTGAGAGAGCTCGATAAACTTATTTAAAAAGCTAATATCCGTTGCTCAGATTCTATAAAATAAATTAGTATTTTAAAAAAATATAAATTAAAACATGAAAGGATTTATGCGATGATCGATTCAGGAAAACAGATGGAAATAATACGCCGCGGTGCGGTAGAAATAATTTCCGAAGAAGAATTAATTAAAAAACTCGAAACGAAAAAACCTCTGGTTATTAAACTGGGGGCGGACCCTACCGCGCCCGATCTGCACCTCGGCCATACGGTCGTGCTGCGCAAGATGAGGCAGTTCCAGGATTTAGGGCATAAAGTCGTTTTTCTTATAGGCGATTTTACCGCGCTGATCGGCGATCCGACCGGAAAGAGCGAAACGCGTAAGCCCCTTACCGAAGAAAAAATACGCGAAAATGTCGAAACTTATAAACTACAGGTGCAAAAAATACTCGATATGGATAAAACCATAATCGATTTCAATTCGCGCTGGCTTTCACCGATGAGTTTCGGCGACGTTTTAAAACTCGCCGCTAAATATACCGTGGCGCGCATGCTCGAACGCGACGATTTTTTAAATAGATTTAAATCGCAGCGGCCTATATCGATCCATGAATTTATGTACCCGCTCATGCAGGGATACGATTCAGTCGCGCTTAACGCCGACGTCGAATTGGGCGGGACCGATCAGAAATTTAACCTGCTCGTCGGCCGCTCGCTTCAAAAAGAACACGGCCAGCCTTCTCAGGTCATTATCACAATGCCTATTCTCGAAGGCCTCGACGGCGTTAATAAAATGAGCAAATCACTCGGTAATTACGTGGGCATTAACGAAGAACCTAAAAATATGTTCGGTAAAATCATGTCCATATCAGATGAAATGATGTTTAAATATTTCGAACTGCTTACCGACGTCAGCGCGGCCGAAATAACAGCCATGAAAGCGGATTGCGCCAATAATGCCGTTAATCCCAAGAGCGTTAAAATGAAACTGGCCCATTTAATAACCTCGATGTACCATAACGCCGAGGCCGCCGATCACGCTACTCAGGAGTTCCAGAACGTATTTTCTAATAAAGGCGTGCCCGACGATATAATCAGCGTCACATTCGACCGCGCCAAACTTAAAGACGGAAAAGTGTCCATGATAGGCCTTATTTCCGATCTCGGCTTCGCCGAAAGTAACTCGGCCGCTAAACGCCTCATCCAGCAGGGCGGACTTAAACTCAATTCAGAAAAATGCCTCTCTGAATACGTTGAAATTTCTACCCTGAACGGCGAAGTGATCGTCCAGGCCGGTAAACGCAATTTCGCTAAAGTAATATTTTGATTTCCGTTTGATTAACTAATAATTAATTCATTAATTCATTGATTAATTAATTAATCAGTTTATTATCAACTTGTCAATTATAAGATCGTAAACCGCTTCAAGACCGTCAAGAACGCGACGGGGGAAAAGAAAGGACCAATGGCCCTCTCTTTTCCCCCGTGCCCCCTTTACTCTCCCTGAATATAAAA
>DIVV01000007.1 GCA_002423385.1 bacterium UBP16_UBA6123 | reverse complement strand
CAGGTTAAAATGCTTAAAGAAATAGTGGGCGTATGCTCTAAACTCGGCGTTAATTACGACATGGTCTATTCCGAACGCTCGCTTTACACCGACGGCATCGTCGAAAAAACGCAGTCGTTTTTAAAGGCAAACGGGCTTACCTACGAAAAAGACGGCGCGGTATGGTTTCTTTCCACTAAATTTGACGACGAAAAAGACCGCGTGCTCGTTAAATCCGACGGCAAAAGCACCTACGCCTTAAGCGATATCGCCTACCATAAAACTAAATACGATAGAGGTTTCAAACAGCTTATTACATTTCTCGGCGCCGATCATCACGGTTATATCAAAAGACTCCACGCCGCCGTTAGCGCTCTTGGAGTGCCCGCCGAAACGCTTACCATACTCATACATCAATTCGTTACAATGCTCAAGGACGGTCAGGTCGTCAGAATGTCGAAACGCGCGGCCAATTACGTCGAACTCAACGAATTAATCGACGACGTAGGTGTGGATGCGGTTCGTTATTTTTTCATAATGCGTAAAATGGACGCGCATCTTGATTTCGATATTAACCTGGCTAAATCGCAATCGGCGGATAATCCCGTGTTTTATCTTCAATACTGCCACGCGCGCTGTCACGGCATATTCAACGAGGCCCAGGGCCGCGGTTTCGATACCAGCCTGCAGCAGATAGCGGCGCTTCCCATCGAGACGATAAAGCTGCTCAATTCGCCTGAGGAAGTGGCTATATTAAAGCGAGCGGCCGATTTTCCAAAAACGATCGAAGAGTGCGTTAAAAATTACTCGCCGCATCTTTTATGCCACTACGCCGAAGATTTTGTTAAACTTTTCCAGAGTTTTTACACTAAAGGCAAACTCGATAAAAACTTCAGAATAGTCACTGACGATAAAAACCTTTCATACGCGCGTCTTTTCTTAATACAGGTAGTTTTAATAACGGTTAGAAATATATTGAAGGTTTTAAAACTCAGCACGCCCGAAAGAATGTAGGCTGGTGAATGAAATGACGATTAAAAACCATAAATATAAAGGCTGGTTCATTACTTTCGAAGGCCCGGAAGGCTCGGGCAAATCCACCCAGAGCCAGCGGCTTTGCGATTATTTAAAAAAGGTCGGCCACGACGTGATTATGACCTTCGAGCCGGGTGGAACGCCGATCGCCAACCAGATCAGAAGCGTTATTCTCTCCCGCGATAATGTTAAAATGACGCCCTATTGCGAAATGTTTCTTTACGCAGCCAGTCGCGCACAGCATGTCAGCGAAATTATAATTCCGCATATTCAAAAAGGCGGAATCGTAATATGCGACCGCTTTGCCGATTCTTCTTTAGCTTATCAGGCCTTCGCACGAGAAATCGGTTACGAAACGGTCAGCATTATACAAAAATACGCGACGCGCGGCGTGGGACCCGATCTTACGATTATGCTCGACATCTCTACCGAAATTGGTCTCGAACGAACTTTTAATAAACGCAATCCAAATAAAATCGAAAAATCGGCCGACCGGCTGGAGCTTGAAAATATAGAATTTCACCGCAGAGTGCGCGAAGGCTATCTTAAGCTCGCTAAACTGGAGCCTGAACGCATTAAAGTAATTAACGCCGAAGATCCGGCTGAAGATATCTATTTGAAAATTATAGAAATAGTCGAAGAAAAAATAATTCAAGGATGATTTATGGCTATCAACGTAAAAAAAAGCGGGCTCGACAGCCGCAAAACCGGCGATAATAAAGTGTCCGCCGGACAGTTTAAAGGCGGGCCGGGGCAGATTTCAGGAGGCGTGAGCGCAGCCGGACAGGTTTTTTCATCTTTTTTAGACGCCGAACAAAAAAAATACAGCGTCGAAGAAATTAAAAAGATGATCGAAAGCCTGGAATCGCACGCTATTCTTCTTTATAAAACGCCAACTTTCAAATTATACGAAGATTACCGCAATAAGATAAAAGCCATACTTCAGCAGATATGCGCCAACCTTTATCAGGTTAAAGATAATCTAAATTCTAAAGACGCCGCTGATAAACTGCCGTCTAATTTTCTGGTGGTTATTTCTAAAGTCGATGAAACGCTTGGCGAGCTCGAAGAAACATTCCGCCGCAAGGCTAATATAAATTTTTTATCGAAACATTACGAAATTAAAGGAATGCTTTTAGACGCACTGTATTAGTGTATAGTGCATAGTGCATAGTGCATAGTGTAAGTGTAAGTGCATAGTGTAAGTGTATAGTGTTAGTGAATAGTGCAAGTATATATCAGGCAGCGTGTATTGAATGTTAAATTATAACATCTATAAAAAGGTGATTTTATGAATAATAATGCGCAAAGCGGCCAGGATGGCGTAGAAAATATTCAATTTATTATAGTCACCGGGCTTTCCGGCGCCGGCCGCACTTCTATATCGCATGCTTTCGAAGATCTCGATTTTTTTGTAGTCGATAATATGCCGCCGGAGCTTATTCCTAAATTCGGCGAAATCTGCATTAAATCACAGAAAAAAATTAATAAAGTACTGCTTGTGCTTGATATAAGAGGCGGGTTTACCGCTGACGAGCTTTTCAGCGCGCTCAACGAATTAATCAAAATGAATATATCATACCGCATGATATTTCTTGACGCCTCCGATCAGGTCCTTGTAAAGCGTTTTTCCGAAACGCGCCGTAAACACCCGCTCGCTAACAAACTCATATTAAAAGACGCCATCGAAAAAGAACGCCAGTTGCTCGCGCCCATCAAAGAAAAAGCGACATTCACTATCAACACTTCAAAACTCACGGTGGCTAAACTTAAAGAAATGGTGGCTAAAGTATTCGCCGATATCAAAGAAAACTCCAACCTTATCGTTAATTTAGTTTCTTTCGGTTATAAACACGGAATTCCCGATGACGCCGATATTATTTTAGACCTTAGATTTCTGCCCAATCCATTCTATGAACCCGATCTAAAACATCTCACCGGCATGGATAAAAAAGTCGCCGATTATATTCTCGATCATTCCATAGCCGTCACTTTCAAAGAAAAATTATTCGATTTCATCGATTTTTTACTTCCCGAATATGTTAAGGAAGGCAAATCGAAAATAGAAATAGCTTTAGGCTGCACCGGCGGCCAGCATCGCTCCGTCCTTTTTTGCGAACTTCTCTTTGCGCATCTTAGCGCTAAAAATTATAACGTAATAATCAAACATCGCGAAATTAATTAAGATCACTATAAAGTATAGGGTTATAATCTATAAGTTTTAAGTTATAAGTTATGCCTATGCTTATAGCTTATAGATTATAGCTTATAGATTATAGATTATCATTTTATCAGGGAGGAAGAAAGGGTTAGCAACCCTTTCTCCCTCCCTGAAACCCTCCCTCTATCTGCAAATTGCCTGACGCTTTTTTGTTAGTTTATCGATAGCCTTTCCTGTCAAGATTTTTTAGCTAGCGACGCATTTTGTGAGCGTATTGCCTTTATGTTTGTTTCTGCCTGTCTTTCTTTTTTCTTTTTTTGGTCTTGTCTTTATGTTTATTCCTGCCAGCTTGCTTGTTTGCAGGCGCGCGTGTGCGCACGTGCGCCTGCGGAGCAATAACGGTTCTAACGTGACTCAGGCGAACGGCTCGCGGTAAAAGTTACTGTAAATCGAGTCTTATTATCTAATCGAAAATTAATTCAAAAAATACAATTAAAGTTTGATAATGTTTTTATTAATTGTTAGAAACTAACTGTATTTTCCGGGCTGTACTGAAGATAGATGTGCTATAGCGCTTTACCGTGAGCTGAAATATTAAGTTCCGGCGGTGCGCAATTAGTACGCCATCGCGCGCATGCGCGCGATGGCAAAACTGACAAACGGCAGGAAAGAAGTTTGGAGCAGGAAAGAAATAAGAAAAACGGCATGAAAAAAGTTTATGGCAATGAAGAACAAAAGAACAAAAGAACAAAAGAACAAAAAAATGAAAAGAGTTTTAAAAAGAGGTTATAAAAAAAACTTCGAAGCCGGCCGGAAGTGCCGCCCGAAATAAAAAGGCTATGGTAATAGCCTTTTTATTTCGATGCTACAAAACTGCGCGCGGTACGCGCGC